>WRKK01000340.1 GCA_009782245.1 Defluviitaleaceae bacterium
CGCCCCTACAAAAACGCCACCCGCCCACCTGACGGCGGTCAGGTAGGGGCGAACGTCCTCGGTCGCCCGTCCCCAACCTGCCCGCTCCATCTGCTTTACAATATTTCAATAAAAATATACGCAGACAGGTCGGTCGCCCGATTTGTTATAATTTGTGCAAATTATTCCGTAGTATACCCCGCATTTTCGTCTGGTAGCGGCAGATTATAATCTGGTGGTGGCCAAATTGCATCGGGTTCGGTGGGTGGCGGCGGTTCAACTGCTGTGCCAGGTGGCGGAGTTGGCAATGGCGGTAAAGGCGGCGGTTCAACTGCTGTGCCAGGCGGCGGCGTTGGTAATGGCGGTGGTTCTACTGCTGTGCCAGGCGGTGCTGTTTCGGGCGGTAGCGTTGGCAACGGAACGGGCGTTGTGCCAGGCGGTAGCGGCGGTAAAACGGGCGTTGTACCAGGCAATTCGCCGCCAGGAGATGTTGCGATTGGTGGCGGTAAAGTTGGCACAGCTGGCATAACTGGCGATAGTTGGTTTAAGTGCAACAAAAACTGTCTAGCGGAATGTTCATCTACTACTATAGGAATAACCCGCTCTTCGTGCCCAAGCATTCTAGCCACTATTACATTAGTGCCGAAAGGCATATTTACAGTAAGCGGCGAGTTGCCAACAAAAGCATCGTTTACAAATATTTGTGCCGTTGTTGGAAAACTTTCTATTAGAATAAGTGCATCTTGCGGCTGATCGGGAACTAATTCCAGTTCCATGCGTGTAAACGGCTGTACTATCATTATTTCTTCCTGGATTGGTATAAAACCAGGGTGTTCTACACGCAAAATATGCGTACCGTATTCTAGTTCGATAAGCGTGTTTTCTATTACTGCTGGCTCGCCGTTGATTAGTATTGTTGCCTCTGGCTCGTTTGTTACTACTACTTGCAAGCTGCCTAGCCTAAAAATTACGCTTGCCAAATCTACCGTTATTGTTGTGCCTTGCGTAACTACTACATCGGCGGGGAACGTGTCTATATTTTGCCCATCGATGATAACCCTATGTGTACCCTCAAAAACGGCTACTGGCCCAGAGTCGTCCAGCGGTCTAAATATCGAGTTGCCTATTGCAACCGTGCCGCCAACTATTCTGTCGTAATTTTCAAAGCGAATAAACCCGTTGCCGCTGTCAACCCGCAAACTCCATATTTTATCTTGAAAACCGACTAAAGTAATGAGATCCGCCGAATTAACGTGTGCTATAGAAAATGGCTCGTTGCGGTTAAGTATTAATGTGCGGCTGCTGTAGCTGTAAACCTGGTTGCCGACCGTGATAGTTGCGGCATCTAGGTCTATTGTAAAGCCAGTAAGTTGTTCTTCCCAGGCACGGCCGCTGACTGATATGTTAGCAACTTCGTTTGTGTTGACATCAAAAGTAACGTCCACAATTTGCCCCAAATTAATTTCGCCAAAACCGATAGGCGAGCCGAATCTGTTGCGGACGGTTGTTGTATCGGTTAGGCTAAAGCGTTCCGAGCGTCCCGTTTCCAAAAAATGAACATCAATAGTTTGGGGGACAAACGTGTTTAACGCTGTAACCATCGCCAGTGCTTGATCATGTTCTGGTCTAACAAAGGCGGCGTTGGGGTCTTCTGTTGGTGTTGGCTGCGGCATACTGACGGTTGTGTTGGGTTGCACTATAGTTTGAAACGCCACAATAAACAGCGTTACACAAACCGCAACGCCAATAACCATAGTAACTGCGTAAAATATTGCAAGGTTAGTTTTGCGTTTGCGTGCCCGCGCAGAACCGCTAGAGCGTCGTCTAGCAGTTGGAACGCGTCTGCGTTCGTAATTTATTTCATTTGTATCAGAAAAATTGCTCATAAATACACCTCCACATAAAAGTACACTTTTAGTATACATCACTTTGCAAAAGATTACAAGTTTTTTACAATATTTATTATTTGCCAGCTAAAATTTTTGAAACCAGCCGCAAAATCCCGTAAAATCCCGTAAAATAGCGGGTTTGCCAAAAGACAGCACAACCCTTTTTTAGGACAAAAAAATTCACGCCGAAACGGGCGGTGTATTATATATATAAATTGATTTGACGGCGATATATAATGCAAACATTTTAGCCAAATTTTGCCCAATTAAGGAGGAATAAGCTATGTTGAGTGTATTTATATGTGAAGACAACAAAGATCAACTAACCAGCATAAGAAAATGCGTTGACAATTATATCTTTATAGAAAATTTGAACATGGAAATTGTATGTGCCAAAACCGATCCAAGATACTTAATAAATTACATTTCCAGCAACAAAGTAGAGGGGCTTTACTTTTTAGATATAGAACTAAACTCTGACATAAACGGCTTTGGCTTAGCCGAAACGATAAGAAAATACGACCCACGCGGCTTTATTGTTTTTGTTACAGCAGATGCCGAATCGCACTTACTAACTTTTGAATATAAAATTGAAGCCATGGACTATATAATAAAGGGCAGCGAAAATTTTCGCCCCCGTATACGCGAGTGTGTCCAGAATGCGTATGATAAATATAACTCTAAAGCGACCAATTTACTTCAGACTAATTTTGTTTTTAATTTGCCTGGCGGGAACACAAATTCGGTGGATATTTCCAAAATATTTTACCTAGAAACCGCCCAGGATAGGGCACACAACCTAAACTTGTACACCAAAGACAGTATGCACCAATTTAGAAGTTCGCTAAAAGACGTAGAAAGGCGACTAAGCAAAAATTTTTTTAGATGTCATAGGTCGTACATAGTAAATATAAACAAAGTAAGCTCGTTTAACAGTGAAAGGCTAGAAATTACACTAGAAAACGGCGCTATACTAGATGTAGCCGACAAATACGTAAAAAATGTGCGTCGGCTAATGAACAGCTTGGCAAGTTAAGTTTTTCCGATGCTTAATCAACCAGAAAACCTAAAACCGTGGGGCGCTGCCCCACACCCCGCAAGGAGCGCGCCCCTTGACCCGCAATTTTTAATAGGTTGATTGTGAGCATTGTTGGTTAAATTTTTGCCAATGCTTTAATATAGATGTGTAGAATACAGAAAATGGGCGGATAATGTCTGCCCATTTTTTTGCCCGCTTTTTTTTGTAAATTTGGCGATAATCGGAATGGGCAAACGGGCAGGTGGCATCGTTGTAGGGGCGACCGTCCTCGGTCGCCCGTCCCCCCATAAATCGTTTAAGTTAATGTACAGTAATATTATCCGCCCGTTTTCCCGTTCCGATTTTAGCCTAAATATACGCAAGTAGACAGTCGCCCACTATTGAAAATTTGAATATACGAATTAATTGTGTAGTCATAAAAAAAAATTGACCTATTGGTAGTATTTGTGTATAATATTTTAGGGTGTGTTTACAGCCACCAAAATCAACGAAAAATCAACCAAAAAAGAGGTGAAGTTATTATGAAACGTACGTATCAACCAAAAAGGCGGCAACGCTACAGGGAACACGGGTTTAGAAAAAGAATGCGCACAAAGCCAGGACGCAACGTTATACAAAGGCGGCGGCGTAAAGGGCGCAAGGCGTTGACAGTTTAGCCTTTGCAAACTTATGAAAAAATCCCCGATAAACTCGCTTAAAAAAAGCCGCGAATTTAAGGCAGTTTACGACAACAAATCTTTTGTTGCTAATCGTTTGTTGGTTTTGTATGTAAAAAAAACCGAACTGCCGCAAAGCCGATTGGGCGTGGCTATTAGCCGCAAGGTTGGCAACGCTGCGGCTCGCAACAAACTAAAACGCCGAATAAAGGAATTTATGCGCTTAAATAACACCAACTACGCCACAGGTTACGATATTGTAATTGTAGCACGCAAAGGATCGGCGGCTGCCTCCTTTGACCAAATAGGACAAGCGTTGTCTAATTTATTTGAAAGAAAAAGGGAAACACATGAAATACATTAAATTGTTTTTGCTTATGCTGTTAAGAGCCTATAAAAGATGGATTTCGCCGCTGCTGGGCCCTAGATGCCGATTTTATCCCAGTTGTTCTGATTATATGTATGAGGCGATAACTCGGCACGGCATAGTAAAGGGTATAGCCATGGGTTCGTATCGGCTGTTACGCTGTAACCCATTATGCAAAGGTGGTTATGACCCTGTTCCCTAGGAGGTGAAAATTTGTATTTTTTAGGACTTTTTGGCGGACAAAGAATGGTGCAAAATGAGCCAGGTATGCTTATAGGCCCTATTGCGGCTGCTTTTGGCTTTATTATTGACTTTATTTTTAACATCATCAACAACTTTACTATCTACCATTCGCTAGGTTTTTCCATTATATTTTTAACAATTATTGTCCGTTCGCTTATGTTGCCACTTGCAATTAAAACGCAAAAATCAATGGCGGCTATGCAGCGGCTTAACCCTGAACTACAAAAAATCCGCAAAAAATATCCCGATAAAGACGCAAAAAGCCAGCAAGCAATGAACGCCGAAATCCAAAAACTATACGCCGATAATAAGGTTAATCCGCTAGGCGGTTGCTTGCCCATGCTTATCCAAATGCCGTTCTTTTTTGGGCTAAGTTTTATAATGCAACAATCGTACCTGTACGTTTCGCGGCTGGGCGATTTATATTCGCAAATTTCAACGTTTCTTATAAATCATGTGCCAGGCTATACTAATTATGTGGGCGCTATTGGCGCCCCGCGTGTGCCTGGCAACGCCACTATCAATATCGCCGAAGTCTCCGACCTTAACAGGCTGCTTAACGTTTTTAGTGCCGAGGATTGGGAAAATTTATTTAATACAATGCCAGAAATTTATTCGCAAATACCCGCCCAGCACTTGGAAACACTCGTTGCACAACTGCCACCAGAAATGGCGGCAATATTAAATGCGCCCGCCGATCAAGCCGCTGTATACGGCGGCAGGTTAGAGGCCTTGCAGCAACTTGGTAACTATTTGCAAGGGCTACTAGCTAATTTTCCTGTGCCGCAAGATTATTTGCATTTGCCAACCCTTTTAACTTTACACGAACAAAAAATTGCAATAGAAAACTTTTTTGGCATGGCTCTTACCGAAGCAACTGGTATCGGCTGGCCCGGGATAATTATACCTATTTTGGCAGTAGCAACCGCTATTTTAACATCTGTTGTTACTATGCGCGCATCTATTGTTACCGATGAACGGGCAAAACAACAGCAAAAAATGATGTTGGTTATAATGCCAGTTTTTATGGGTGCAATGACAATCGGCTTGCCCGCTGGTGTTGGTATATTTTGGATAACTAGCTCGGTTTACCAAACCGTGCAGCAGTTAATTCTTAACAAACGAATACTAGCACCAATAAAAGAAGAAATGGCACTAGCCGAATTAAAATCCGCAAAAAAATAACTAGCAAGGTGTGATAATAAAATCAGGGAATACTCCGCAAACATTGTAAACCTCTAATCTGTTGGAGTATTCTCTAACACGCCCTTAAATATAGGAGTGAATAGAGTATGGATGCAGTAGAACGAGTTGGAAAAACAAAAGAAGATGCAATAGCAGCAGCATTAAAAATACTAAATTTAACTATAGAACAGGTAGATATACAAATTATTGACGAAGGATCAAAGGGATTTTTGGGGCTGTTTGGCAACAAACCCGCCAAAGTAAGCGTAACAAAAAAAATTGGCCCAACAGAACTAGCCGAACGCTTTTTATTGGAAGTAACCGAAGCTATGGGAATGTTAGTAAAATTAGAATTAAACCGAAAAGAAAAGCACTTGCACGTTAATTTGATAGGGCAAAATATGGGCGTTTTAATCGGTAAACGTGGACAAACCCTAGATGCCTTGCAGTATCTTACTAATCTTGTTATTAACCGTTGCGGTGTGCCAGAATTTAGCATTGTACTTGATACCGAAAATTACCGCAAACGCCGCCGCGAAACCCTTGAGGGTCTAGCTATTAGCCTTGCCCGTAAAGCCAAAATTACCAAAAAAAATGTCGTGCTAGAACCGATGAGCCGCTATGAACGCCACATAATTCACACCATACTACAAAAAGATACCGCCGTGCGAACCTACAGCGAGGGCGTTGACCCTTTTCGTAACGTTATCATTGCCCTAAAATCGCCAACCAGTAACCCCTCGGAAACCGCCGAAAGCACCGAATATTCAAGGCCGCCACGCCGCACCCGCCGAAGTCATAGCCACCACAGTGCACCAAGAACAAGAAGTAATGTTGACAAACAATAACGATAATACAATAAACACAATAACGGCAGTCGCTACCCCGCCTGGTGTGGGTGCCGTCGCAATTATTCGCATATCGGGCCCCAAAACTAACAGTATCATCAAAAAAATTTTTATACCAAAAAAGGCTAAAACCACCAAAAAAACGCCGCTAAAATCCCATAAAATGTACTACGGCACAATAATTGACGAAAACCACCAAATAATTGACGAAGTTATGTGCGTTTTAATGAACAAACCGCACTCGTATACCTGTGAAGATACCGCCGAAATTCACTGTCATGGCGGGCTTGCAACCGTTGCCGCCGTGCTAGGTACGCTACTGGAAAATGGCGCAACTTTAGCCCAACCAGGCGAATTTACCAAACGGGCTTTTTTGAACGGCAGAATTGACCTAATCCAAGCCGAGGCAGTAATGGAACTTATTTCCGCCAAAAATAACCTTGCTCGCCGTGCAACCCTGCGTAAACTTGCTGGCGGCTTATCCAGCAAAATAAAACAGGCAAGGCAGCAGATTTTGCTGTGGCTGGCAAATATCGAACTGTCAATAGATTATCCCGAACACGAAGAAGAGGCAAGCAACCTTGCAACAATACAGCAAGATTGCGGTGTTTTATTGCAAACTTTAACCAATTTAGCCGCCACCGCAAATATTGGCAACTTCATAAAAACGGGCGTACCCACCGCAATAATCGGCAAACCAAACGTTGGCAAATCGTCGCTAATGAACGCAATTTTGCAAGCAGAACGTGCCATAGTAACCGAAATTCCTGGCACAACCCGTGATACATTAACCGAAAATGTAAGCGTCCGCAATATCCCAATCCAACTAACAGATACGGCAGGAATCCGCCAAAATAAGGTTGACAAAGTTGAACAATTAGGAATAGACCGCTCGTTGGCACTGGCGGAAAGTTCCGAACTTGTTCTGTTTGTGTTGGATATTTCCGAACAGTTGCAGCCCGAAGACACCGCAATTATGCACCTGTTGCAAAACCAAGATAACAAAAAAATTATCCTGCTAAATAAAGCCGACCTGCCGCCAAAATGCGAATGGGAAAATTTTAATACTTCCGAAAATCCCGAAAATCCCGAAAATTCCAATAAATCCAACATTTTCCAAAACACGCCAACAATAAAAATATCGGCAAAAACAGGCACGGGGCTAAACGAACTGTACGCAACAATAGAAAAAATGTTCGTAAGCGAAAACATCGCAATAGACGACGATATTATCACAAAAGAACGGGATAAGCTATTGTTGCAAACGGCAATATCCCAGCTAAATACGGCAATGACAGAAATAACGCAAGGCGTTCCAGAAGACATTATCTCTATCAGTCTGCGAGCGGCTTATATAGCCTTGGGCGAAATTTTAGGCGAAACAGTAGCCGACGATATAGTTGACAAAATTTTTGCGGAGTTTTGTGTTGGGAAATGAAAATGGGGTTAGTTGAGAATGTTTTGGGGGGTTCGCAAATTTTAGCTTGTGTTGTGGAAATGTTGGAATGGGAAAATGGGCAAACGGCAAACGGGCAAATGGGCAAACGGGCAAGGGGTGTTGCCATTGGCGTTGGTTGGGGGTGCAACGGGCGGGTTGGTTGGGGATAAACGGGCGACCGAGGACGGTCGCCCGTCCCCCACAAATATTGTCCGCCCGTCCCCCACAAATATTATCCGCCCCTATCTTGGAGGCTTGCAAGCAGGTGCTATTACAGTCATTAATTTAGCACCAAAAAACATTAAAAATTTTAGCGGGTCAAGGGGCGCGCTCCTTGCGGGGTCAAGGGGCAGCGCCCTTGCGGGGTGTGGGGCAGAGCCCCACGGTTTTGAACGTGATTTTTATATTTTAACTTCACAAACCCAAATTTTTCTGCTATAATATTAACATAAAACAATTTAAGGGGGGATTTACACCATGGAACCAAAATTGGAAACAAAATGCAGTTTTACCTATAAGGCTTGGCTTGGCAAAATAAGCAGTAGCCGCAAATTCAAGGTTGTGGGCGATGATGCTTGTGATTTTGCCGCCGCCGAATGTAAGCACGGGTTAGGAGATTTAGCGGTTGACAAAAACGAAAACGGCGATTTTACCGTAAATTTAGCCGTATCTGACCAACTGACCGCCGAAAGTTTTTCGCTGGTGGGCGCGGCGGATAGCTTGACAATTACAGGCGGCGATAAAATTGGCTTGCTTTACGGCGTTTATAAATTTTTGGCGTTGTTGCGGCAAAATGCCGATATTACCGCCATTACAAACATTACAAAAAATACTATAACCGAAAAACCCGCCATTGCCAATCGTATTCTTAACCATTGGGATAATATCGATGGCTCGGTGGAACGGGGCTATGCGGGTAGGTCGATATTTTTTCGCAATAATCAGCTAAATTATAGTGCCGAACGGCTAACCGATTACGCTCGGCTGCTGGCAAGCGTGGGAATCAACCAAATTTGCCTTAATAACGTGAATGTCTACCTGGAAAGTGCCAAACTTATAACAGAAGAAAAATTGCCAGATTTAGCCAAAGTTGCCGATATTTTTCGCCCGTTTGGTATTCGGCTTATTATCGCCGTCCACTTTGAAAGCCCCGTATTATTGGGCGGAATCCAAACAGCCGACCCGCTGGACGAAAAAGTTGCCCAGTGGTGGCAAAACGCAACAAAACTAGTGTACAAATATATCCCAGATTTAGTGGGATTTTTAATGAAAGCGGATTCCGAGTTTAGGAGCGGACCCGCCGCAATGGGTCGCACACAAGCGGAGGGCGCACGCCCAATCGCAAAAGCCTTGCAGCCGTTTGGCGGCATAATTTACTGGCGCTGCTTTATTTACAACTGTATGCAGGATTGGCGCGACACAAAAACCGACCGCCCAAAAGCCGCCTATGACTACTTTTTCCCGCTAGACGGCAAATTTGAAGATAACGTTATTTTGCAAATAAAACACGGGCCGTCCGATTTTCAGGTGCGAGAGCCAAATTCGCCGCTTTTGGGCGCAATGAAACACACGCCCCAAAATATGGAATTGCAAATAACCCAAGAATACACAGGTCAGCAAAAAGATTTGTATGCTCTAGCCGTACAATGGCACGAAGTTTTGGAACACCCCGTAACTGAAACCCGCAACACACGGGATTTAATCGGCACGGATAAAGAAATTGTAGCATTATCGGCGGTTGCAAACGTGGGCGATGACGAAAATTGGACAGGGCATTTATTGGCACAAGCCAACCTGTACGCATTTGGGCGGCTTACTTGGAACCCGAACCTAACGCCAAAACAGCTTACCGAAGAGTGGATAGCTTGCACTTTTGGCAATAATCCGAAACTGCTTGCACCGCTAACCGAAATGATGCTGCAATCGCGCAGCGTTTACGAAAAATATAACGCTCCGCTTGGCATTGGCTGGATGGTTAATATTCATCATCATTATGGGCCCAGCGTTGACGGCTACGAATACATGAAATGGGGTACATATCACCGTGCAGATACAAAAGCAATCGGCGTAAACCGCACAGGTATAGGCACGGGCTACACAACGCAATATCAGCCGTATGTTCGGGATATGTACGAAAACATAGCAACTTGCCCACAAGAAATTTTGCTGTATTTCCACCGCTTGCCCTACGATTTTCTGCTAAAAAGCGGCAAAACGGTAATCCAGCATATTTACGATACGCATTTTGAGGGCGTTGAGGAAGTTGAGCAATTTATAAAAACGTGGGATAGCCTAAAAGATTTTATGCCGCAAGTTGCCCACGAAACCGTAAAAGAGCGGCTTTTTATGCAACTAGAAAACGCCAAAGAATGGCGCGATGTCATAAACAGCTACTTTTACCGCAAAAGTGGCATTGCAGACGAAAAAGGCCGTGAATTTTACCTGTAACCAAAATTTGTACTTTTGACAAGGTTGTTACTATGAATAAATTTTTGCAAAATTTGCATAAAATGCTACTGTTTGCCAACTTTGAAACGGTAAGCCGCGAGCCGATTATTTCCGATTACAGCGGCGGATTTACCTTTACCAAAGAAGAGGGCACATCTATTTGCATACTAAAAATTATCGATTTATCGCATTCGGACGAAACTGTGCTAAAATTTTTGTGCGAACGGGAAATGGCTAGTGCAAATATGCTAATTACCAAGTTTACGGACATTAAAGTGCTTTTTTTGCTAGTGGACGGCGATGCAAGTATTTTAGCGGAATTGCCCGTTGAAAAATATGACGAGCAATCTCCGTACGCCGTTTACTGGCATTTGGATATTTACGATAAAACCGTTACCGTGCCGCAAGGGCAACCAACCGACATAATGGGCATAAAAGCCGCCATAGACGGGGCTTTTTCGCCAATACACAACTTGCCCAACTTGCTTGACGACGACGATTATAACGATGAAGACAACGAAAATCCCAAAAATCACAAAAATACATCAGCAGAAATTAAAACGCTACCCGTTAAGAACCGCAAAATGCCGCTATGCACTATATTAATTGGTTTTACTAACGTGCTGATATTATTGGCAATGTATTTTCAGGGCTACAGCGAGGCACCAGTTTTGGTGGCGGCACAATTTGGTGCAATTATTCCGCATTTAATTTTGGAAGATGGGCAGTTTTACCGCTTGTTTACGGCAATGTTTGTGCATTTTGGCTGGGTTCACTTGGTGTTTAACTTGGCGGGCTTGCTAATCTTCGGCATACGAGTAGAACGCTATTTTGGTAAGCTGCAATTTTTGCTGATTTATCTGCTGGCGGGGCTTACGTCTTCGGTCGCCAGTTTATTTTTAACGCAAGGGTTTTCGGCGGGTGCTTCGGGTGCGGTTTATGGCTTGGTTGGTGCGGTTTTTATTTACACTCGGCTAACTAAAAGCAATATGGACATCATAAATAGCCGCATTGTGCTGGTTTACATTGTTTTAGGGCTTGCTATGGGCTTTTTTATACCAAACACGGATTACTTTGGGCATATAGGCGGGCTGGCGGCGGGCATTTTATTGGGATTTGCGGTGCTAAAGCTGGAGAAAATAAAAAAATAAATAAAAATCAAAACAAAAATAAATTCAAGGGGGATTGAAGTATGATTTATTGTGATAAATGCTCTCGTATGTTGGATTCTGATGTTGAGGTTTGCCCCATTTGCGGCGAAAAAGACACTAGCTGGCTAGGAGAAAGCCAAAATTTCCAACAGGATTTTGGTCAAGAATTTCAACAAGAATTTCAACAAGATTTCCCCCAAAATTTAGCGGTGGACGATTTTGTAATATCCCAAGAATTAGCAACAACAAAAATGCCAGAAACGGCGGAACAATCGGGAAAATCGGCTCAATCGGATAAATCGGAGACTATACTACGAAACAAGCTAAGCAACAACGTATTTGACCAATTAACCAGCCTAAACCAACACATAGAAACCTCGCAACAAGCGAAAAAAAGCCAACCGTTCCACGAGTTTCAGCAAGCAAAACAGGCACACCAAGCACAACAGGCAAAATACGCAACGCCATCTGAACACGAAAAATATACACGCCAATACAACCAGCAAACGCAGCAAACGCAGCAAATGCAACAAACACAAAACAACAACCAACCGCAACAGCCGCAATTTAGCGAAGAATCCCCAAAATATATCCCAGGGACTTTTATGTATTTTGCAATGATACTTTTGTCGGTTGGCTTTGCTTTTGTGGGATTTATCGTTTCGTTGATTTTTATGTTGTCGCCCAACGTACACTTAAAGCGGCTTGGCAAAACTATGCTGGTTGTAAGCGTTGCAGCTTTTTTGTTTGTGCTTGTTGTTACGTTGCTCGCCGTTATGATTAACCCTATTTAAGCGGCAATTTGCCAAAATCAAAATTGAAGTTAAAGATTGAAATCAAAGATTAAAGTCAAAGATTGAAGTCAATAGCAAAGGAGAATTATTATGAAAATAGCAGCACAACTGTACAGTGTCCGCGAATTTACGCAAACAGAGCAAGATTTTGCGGAAACAATTAAAAAGGTGGCAAAAATAGGATATGCGGGTGTGCAACTTTCGGCACACAGCCCCAAAATTTCGGCAGAATTTATCGCCGAAACCTGCAAAGCCAATAATATTGTGGTTGCAAGCAGCCACGCACCGCCAGCGCGTATTCTCAACGATACCGAAACGCTTATCGCCGAGCATAAACTTTACAACTCGCCGCAAATTGGGCTTGGAATGATTCCCGAGGAATATCGGGCGGACTTAAACGGAATTAAAAAATTTGTTGCCGACTTTTTGCCAGCCGCCCAAAAAATTAAGGCTGCTGGGCTAAATTTTGCCTATCATAACCACGAATACGAATTTGGCAAATTTGACGGCAAATTTATAATGGATTACATCATCGAGGGCTTTGCACAGGCGGATTTACAAGTTATTTTAGATACATTTTGGGTGCAAGCTGGCGGCTGTAATCCCGTGCAATGGATAGAAAAATTGGCGGGTAAACTGCAAAAAATCCATTTTAAGGATATGGCAATAGTTGACCGTCAACAGCGTTTTGCCGAAATTGGCAGGGGCAACTTAGATTGGAAAAATATTATTGCAGCTTGCAAAAAATCGGGCGTTGAATGGGTTATCGTGGAGCAGGACGACAGTTATGGCGAAAATCCATTTGATTGCCTAAAAATTAGCTATGATTTTTTGGCAGCGAACATTTAGGAGAACATTTGGAGAACATAGGAGGGTAAAATGGACAAAGTAAGATTTGGCATTATTGGCGTAGGCACAATGGGCGGCAACCACGTTAAAAGTTTTTTGGACAACCAAGTAAAAGACGGCGTATTAACGGCGGTTTGCGATGTTGACCCCAAGCGGCTAGATGCCGTATTGCAACAAGATAAAACTATAAAAACTTTTGACAACGCAACCGCAATGTACAAAAGCGGCGAAATAGACGCAGTTTTAATAGCTACTCCGCACTATTTTCACCCGCCGCAAGCGGTAGACGGCTTTAACCACAACATTCACGTAATGATAGAAAAACCCGCGGGCGTGTACACCAAGCAAGTTAGGGAAATGAACGAGGCGGCGGCAAAAAACAACGTTGTTTTTGGGATAATGTACCAACAGCGAACAAACAGCGATTTTCAGAAAATGCGAGAAATGGTACAAAACGGCGAGCTAGGAGAACTTAAACGTACAAATTGGATTATTACCGATTGGTATCGGTCGCAAGCATACTATAACACGGGCGGCTGGCGCGCCACCTGGAAAGGCGAGGGCGGCGGCGTTTTACTTAACCAATGTCCGCATAACCTGGATTTATGGCAATGGATTTGCGGAATGCCCAGCAAAGTAACGGCATTTTGCCACGAGGGCAAATGGCACAACATCGAAGTTGAAGACGATGTTACCGCATATGTAGAATATCCAAACGGGGCAACGGGCGTGTTTATCACTTGCACAGCCGATTCGCCTGGCACAAACCGCTTTGAAATAGCGGGTAACAAAGGCAAACTAGTATACGAACACGGCAAACTAGAATTTTTTAAGCTAGAACAATCCGAACGGGATTTTAACGCAACCAACAAAATAATGTTCGGCGCACCGAAATACAAAAAAGAGACAATAACAACAGACGGCAAATATCCCGCGCACAATGGCGTTTTGGCGGCTTTTGTTGACAAAATACTAGGCAGGGGCGAAATGACCGCACAAGGCGAAGAGGGCATTAACGGCTTGATGGTTTCCAATGCAATGCACTTGTCAAGCTGGCTAGGTAAGACTATTCCGCTACCGCTGGACGAAGATTTGTTTTTTGCGGAGTTGAAAAAGCGGTATAAATAACGCCAATTTGGAATGGGGGAACGGGCGACCGACCCGTCCG
Organism: Defluviitaleaceae bacterium; assembly: GCA_009782245.1. Lineage (GTDB taxonomy): Bacteria > Bacillota > Clostridia > Lachnospirales > WQUN01 > WRKG01. The sequence continues at coordinate 14,055 of WRKK01000340.1, forward strand.
CCCCCAACCATTCCGCCCGTTTGCCCCCAACCATGGGGCGGCGTTGCCGTTCGCCCGTTTGCCCCCAACCATTCCGCCCGTTCGCCCCAAACCACAGGGTGGCGTTGCCGTGCGGCGGACGACCGACCCGTCCGCCAGGCGGATCGTTCGCCCGTTGAAAATTTGAATATATAATTTAATTGGGTAGCCATACAATAAAACAAAACCCACGGAGGACAACCATGAAATACATTTCAACCCGAGACGAAACAGCCCAAACTCTAGCCATGCAAGCCGCCGCCAAAATTTCCTGCGAAGACGGCGAACTTTTCGTGCCAGAAACTATGCCCCGCAAATTTGACAACCAAGATTTGCTGTGCCTTGCGTGGCTGTCGCATAGTCGCCGATTTGCCTATATTATGGGAAAATTTATGAAAGATATTTATATCGGGCTGCCAGCACTTTTTGGCGATGCCACTTTTGGCAAGCAAACGCCGCAAATTAAAATTGTTGCCGAAACCAAGCAAAATCCGCCAAAAATAACCGCCACAATGGAAAACGCCCTGCATTTTGCCCATTTACCAATGCCGATGGTTTACAAATACGCAATAACGGCTCTGCACAACGGCGGCGAGCAACTGCTGGGTTACAACATCGCCCCCAACGAGGTTGACGAAAAATTGGCGGAAAAGCTGAATTTGCAGCGTGTTCCAAAAGACGGTCAAAATTGGTTTGCGGCGGTTTCTTACATTACCTACTTTATGTCCGTTTATTGCGAGATTCTTATAAAAGAGTGCATAAAATTGAGCGATTGGATAAATGTGGAAATTCCGCACGATGAAACTTTATGTGCCGCAACCGCCGCTTTTTACGCAAAAAAAATGGGCTTGCCTGTAAGTAAAATTGTCTGCAATGTGCCGCAAAACAGCGTTTTGTACCAACTTGTGAACCACGGCGAAATATCTGCGGATTGTTTTACCGAAAAATTAGGCTTGTTTTCGCCGCTTGCCTTGGAGCGGCTACTGTACGGCTTGTTTGATTACAACGAACACGGCACAGACACCGAAAATATAAACAATGCCGAAAAATCGGGCTTTATTAACGGGATAATTTGTCAACTGAAAACGGGCGAAAAATATATTTTGCCGCAAAATTTGGTTGACAAACTGGGGGCAATTTTCGTTTGCGTATGCGAAGAAGAAACACAGCAAACGGCGGCACAACTGGAAAATTTGCCACTTTTTCAGCTTGTTTAGAAATTTTCGCCAAACGCTGGTTGACAAAATCACAAATTTATCCACCCCTGCGGATACCGATTTTTAACCCGACCGCCAACCAACTTCCCCCACCCAACAGGAAACCCGCAAAAACACATCAAAAGCCACTGTTTATCAGCCTTTTTTGCAATAAAATCTTCCCCGTTCGCAAAGTTGCCAATATCAAATTCAAGCGTTTCGCCTTTCAAATATCTGTCGCAAGTTTCGTTGGTTAAATTGTAGCCGCACAGCACATTTTCGCATTGCAACGCCAACGCCATTGCATGAGATGGCTCAAATCGGTCTTTTTTTAGTTCACCGAGATACAGTCCGCCGCTGGCAACCCGCAAACCCGCCAAATTGGGGGTATCTTTGGGTAGCAAAAATAGCGATTCGCCGAAAAGTGTGAAATTTCCAGTTATTGGCGTTTTTACGTTGATTTTGCAGAAATCTTCAAAAAATGCTGGCGGCTTGTTGCGTATATCTTGCGATTTTGCCGATTTTTGGGATTTTTGGGATTTATTCAGTTTGCCCGTTTTGTGGGATTTTTGGGAACTTTCGGCGTTTACAACAATTTTTGCGGAATCCTCGGCAACTTTGGTTAGCAGACACAAAAAATGCCCCTCGCCCTTGACTTTATGCGGAAACAGCCGAACGGCGGCTTGCAACGGCGGAAACCCGCTTGCAAAGCCAAAAGCTCCAACAAAATTTTCCCCGATAACGCCGCTAATATCGCCCATTTTGCTAATATCCACCGCCGCAAAATTGGCGTGGCTTGCCAAAAAAGCCGAAATTTGCTCTTCGTTTTCGGTTTTGTTGAATGTGCAAGTAGAATACAGCATTTTTCCGCCAATTTTGAGCATTTGTGCCGCATAATGCAAAATTTCTGTTTGCAAAACGGCACAACTGTTGGGCTTGTTGGCTGTCCAAGCGGCTATTGCGGCGGCATCTTTGCGGAACATTCCCTCGCCAGAGCAGGGTGCGTCCACCAAAATTTTATCAAAAAAATTGGCAAAAGCCGCCACCAGCCGCCGCGGACTTTCCTTTAATATGACGGCGTTTGTCGCTCCGCACATGGTCAAATTTTTTACCAAGGCTCGGTTGCGGCTTGCACTTGCATCGTTGGCGACCAGCAAGCCCGTATTTTGCAAATGCCCCGCAATTTGCACCGATTTCCCGCCTGGTGCGGCGCATAAATCCAAAACTTTTTCGCCTGGCTGTGGTGCTAAAATCTCCACCGCCGACATTGCGGACGGCTCTTGTAAATAATACAGCCCCGCATTGTACAGCGGATTTTTGGCGGGTCGCACAGCGGAATCATAATAAAAGCCCGTTTTGCACCATTTCACAGGCTCTAATTTTAGGTCGCCGATAATTTGGCTAAATTGGTTGACAAAATCGGGCGGCGTTATTTTTAGCGGATTAACCCGCAAGCCGCTGTATTTCACGTTTGTTGTTATTGCGGCTAAAAAATCGGCTAATTCTTGGGGATTTTTTTCGCTGTTTTTGCCGTTTTCGCTGTTTTCAGCATTTTCGCAAAACATTTTTTGCATATTTGCGGTAAATTCTGGCGGTAAAATCATGTTGTACCTTTCTATAAAACACAAATTGGTGGTTGACAAACGTAGGGGCGGATATTATCCGCCCGTGTGTAAATAACGGGCGGATAATATCCGCCCCTACGTTCCAGGCAAATTTACAAAGAAACATCAACCCCCGCAAAAGCGTTCCTCGCTGGCTCTGTCAAAATTTGCTCGCTTTGCGAACGCATTTGCTCTATTCGTTGGGTCAT
>WRKK01000341.1 GCA_009782245.1 Defluviitaleaceae bacterium
CCCTACGGGAGACACCGTTGTAGGGGCGACCGTCCTCGGTCGCCCGTTTATCCCCAACAAACGGGGTGGCGTTGCAGCCTACCTGCCGAAAGGCAGAAACCCCATGGTTTTAGGCTCATTCCCCATAACTAGGAATTTCCCCCTCTTCGGCATCTCTAAAGCGGGTGTATTGTTCTAAATAGACTAAGTGGACTGTGCCTGTTGGGCCGTTGCGTTGCTTGCCTACTATTAATTCGGCGGCGTTGGGGTTTTCGGTTTCGGGGTTGTAGTATTTGTCCCTGTAGAGGAAAGCGACTATGTCGGCATCTTGTTCGATTGCACCCGATTCGCGCAGGTCGGATAACATTGGGCGTTTGTCTCGCCGCATTTCAACGCCGCGGCTTAGCTGGGCGGCTGTTAATATGGGGACATCTAATTCTTTTGCCAAAGATTTTAGTTCCCGTGAAATTTCGGAAATCTCTATTTGGCGGGATTCTGGGCGCGAGGACGAACTGGACATTAGTTGTAAATAATCAATTACAATCAGCCCCAAATCGTTTTCCAGCTTTAGGCGGCGGCATTTTGAGCGTAATTCGGCGACGCTTATGCTGGGCGTGTCGTCGATAAACAGTTTTGCGTTGCTTATTTCTTCCATTGCGTCCATAATGTCGTTATAATCATCGTCCGAAACATCGCCAACTCTAAACTTTTGCAGTTCCAGGTTTGCGGCAACGCACAGCATACGATTCACAAGCTGAATTTTGGACATTTCCAAGCTAAAAACAGCGGTCGGAATTTGATTCTTTATGGAAACGTGCTGGGCAACATTCAGTAAAAAAGCCGTTTTTCCCATGGACGGCCTTGCTCCGATAATGATGAGGTCGGATTTTTGCAAGCCAGCGGTCATGCGGTTAAGGTCGGCAAAGCCAGTATCTAAGCCAGTTAGGTTGCCTTTGTGCTTGCGGCGTTTTTCCAGTTCGTCTAGCGATATTTGCACAATGTCAAATATTGGCTCAAAATCGGCGTTTTTGGTAGATGTCGCCAAGTCAAAAATAGCCTTTTCGGCACGGTTTAGAATGGCTTCCGATTCCTCGGCGGCGGCGTAACTGTCGGTGGATATTTCTGCGGCGGCTTTTATTAGGCGGCGCAACAGATATTTATCGGCGACAATTTTGCTGTAAAATTTGGCGTTTGTGCTAGTGTAAGATGCGTCCGCCAAGGTGCGTATATAGTCAAATCCGCCGATTTGCTCGTATATTCCCTGCTCGGTTAGCTTGTTGCCTAGTGTTACGGTGTCAACTGGCTGCTGGCTGTTAAATAGAGCAACAATCGCCTCAAAAATGGCTTTATTTTCAGGTTTGTAAAAGCTATCCCCCTGCAAAAAATCTAGTGCAGTAGAAATAGCTTCAGAATCAAACAACATTGAGGCTAAAACGGCGTGTTCCGCCTCGCTGTCGTTTGGCGGAATTTTGGCTTTATAGTCCAAATTAGCGGACTCTTCGGGAACATTCGCCGCATAGTCGGAATAATCGGCGTAATCGTTTGAATATTCTGTAAAATCGTTCATTTTTGGCTATTCCGATACAATTTCAACGTTAAGTTTGGCGGTTATTTCTGAATATATGCGGATTGGCACTATTTTTTCGCCAACGGTTTTTATTTGTTCGTCCAGCACAACTTTTTTGCGGTCAATTTCAATGCCAAACTGCGAGGACAATGCGGCGGCTATTTCTTTACTGCCCACCGAGCCAAACATTTTGCCGTTTTCGCCAACTTTCATTGCGATTTTTACGGTATTTTTTTCTATTTTAGCCGCCAATTCTTGTGCCGCTGTAACTTCGCTTTGACGTTTATTTTCGGCGGTTTTCTTTTGTTTTTCCCAATCGTTCAGGGCGGCTTTGGTGGCTTCTGCCGCCAATTTTTTTGGCAACAAAAAATTTTTAGCGTGCCCGTCCGAAACATTGATTATTTGCCCCTTTTTGCCCGTTCCCTTAACGTTTTCTAATAAAATTACTTGCATAGTCTCGTCTCCTTTGCTTGCTTTTTTTGTTTGTGGAATTTTATTAGTATAGCATAGTTTTTTTGGGATTGCAAGTGGGGGTAAATTAAAACTAGCAGAAAACCCAAAATTTTTCACTTACCTATTGCAATGTTTTTTGGCATAATGTATAATGTTGATAGGTTGGTTTTTGCAGGTGCATCACTCTGCGAAACTTCCTGCGAAACTTCTAAACAGCCAAAAAACTAGCTAAAATATTCGTAAAGATGAAAAGATGAGAGGTATAGCGAAGCCCATGAAGAAAGTAAAAAAACTAGCAAAATGCTTGGTTGCGTTTTTCGTGCTGTTGTGTGTAGTTATGGTGCATACTGCGGTTGTTTTTGCTGTGGAAATTGAGGATTACGAACCCTACAGCAGAGAACCTGAAACCTGGGCCCGCATTGTGGACGAGTTGGTTGGCAGAGCAACGGGGCTAAATACAAGAAACGCCCATTTTATTATTTTGCACTGTGCAGCGGATAGCACCCGCTGGAACGATGTTGACGGTGCCTTTCGCGAATTTTACCAGTTTCTTGTAGATCAGCGTTTTTTTCATTCTGGCGACAGAATTTCTTATGTGCCTTTTGCTCGCCATGTAGCCCATAATATGCGCGAAACGTTCAACTTTAACCCAGATAGGCATTTTTGGGTAACAACGGGCTCGTTAATGCTGGGCGGTCAAACTAGGCAACCTCCTGGAAGTGATATGGAAGAACCTTTGCAAGTAGTGCTGGAAGAACTATACGCCAGCGACCAAAAAGATGACGAACTAATTATAATTTTACGTTTTGCTAATATGATAACGGGCGATAGGCTTGACCACACGTTTGACGGTGGCGAACCTCATTTTTTTCGTCCATATTTGGACGCACCTTGGGGAATAAGAGAATCTGACCTAGCAGAAAATATATATCAGCTAGACGAAACAGGCAGATACAGGCTTTCCGATAGATGGCGGCTTGCCGACGGCACGTTTAGGCTAGACGACACTTTTATACGTAGCGAAGACGGAATACATTGGCGAACTGGCAACTCAAGCCCCTACATTATAGACAGAGCCGAACGGGAGCGGCATCTGCTTAACTGGTTTAACCCAGACGGCGGAGTTATAGCAACCACCATAGATACAGGCGTTATTAACCCAGGCACTCGCCCAACAGCGTTTTATTTGACAATGTGGTTTCCCGATAATATCTCAAATTTTCCGCACCCAGAAACCCCAATAAACCGCACCGCACTAATAACCGATTTAGTGCCAACCACCCATTCACGGTTTAGCCACCGTGTAAACCCAGCAACAGCAAGCATCGATTTTATTTTGGAATCGGAAGACGAAATGCACGGCATGGCACTTTACATTTCCACAAACGAAAGCAGTTTGCGAGATGTTTTGAGCATACATTCCGCCCTTACACCCGCACAGATTGCCGCACAAAATGTGATTAAAATAGAAGTGCTTAGAACAGAACTGCTTAATGCCGAAATTGAACAGACAACGGACGACCCGTTTTCCATGATGTATCACTTATCAATAAACGAACTAATAAACAGTTTGGGCGAACAAATAACCGAATATCCGTTTTATTTTAGCATAAACCCAATACTTAATGACGGAGAAAGCATAAGCCAAGGACTTGTGCATGACATACCGCCCATTACTATGCTCGATATTCCGCAGGAACAAATAGCACCGCTTGCACTTACGCTTTCGCCGCTATTGCTTGCGGTTGACGATAATAACCTTACGGCGGTTTCGGTTGTGGGCGGCACTGCTGCTGGCGTTATTTCTCTTGATACGGGCAACTTGCCTTTGGGCGTTACAGCAACAGTAAATGCAACGGGCGAAATTATTGTTACGGGTGTTCGCCCAGAAGAGGGACAGCCGCCAATAACAGGCACTTACAGCATATTGGTAACTCGGCAAGAAACAACAGAAACGCTCAACGTTACGGCAAACCTAACGGCAATAATCCCCGAAACTGCACCTGTAAATATTATGCTTATTCTTGCTATTGTGGCGGGGGTACTCGTTTTGTTGGCTATTGTGGCGGCAATTATACTAATTTCAAAAATGCGAATTAAAAGGCCGTTTACTTTGGCTTTGGCGATGTATAACAACAATAGCGGTGCTACAAATTGGGAAAAAGAGCATAGGATTCCCACTTTGGCATCTAAAAAAAATTTCGCCAAGCCTTTAGTGCCTTTGGTAAATATAATTGACAATTTTGATATGTTCCCAGACGCTCCGCCAGATGCAATGATACCTTTCATAAAAAGTGTAACGCTTATCGGCAATCCGTCTAGCAAAAATTTTTGGATAAAAAGTAACCGAAAAAACCAAAAAACACAAATTTTTAACGGGAACAATACTGTACGGTTTAGGTTTACAGACCAAATAAACAAGGAAACAAGTTACAGCATTACTTTTTCGAGGACACTAGTATAACAAACACGAGCATGAAAACAGGAGGACATTAGCATGACATATTCTTTTTTGAACGAAAGCGACATGAAAGAACTGAATGTGTTGAGTAGTAGCAATTTAGGCATTGTAAGCAAAAATTCAAATTCGTACCTTAGGGAAGATTCCAAGGCACTAATTATCGGGCTTGGCGGAATGGGACAAGAAACGGTGTGTCGCCTAAAAAAAACCTTAACCAAAAATATCGGAACTTTAGACCCCAACAGGATTCAGTTTCTTATTTTGGATACGGCGGCAAACGAACTTACCGACCGTTTAAGCGAGAGCGAAATTGACGAAACCGAATTTATTAAACTGCACAGCGACCAGCTGTCAACATTGTTTAACAGCAGAGAATTTATACCACAAGAAATAAAAGACATTATCAAAGACGATTTTAGGGCAAAGCTAGACGGTCGTGGCGCAAACCAAGTGCGATTGGCAGGCAGATTAACGGCATCTGAACCTTCTGTTTTTAGGCTAATTTCCGAAAAACTGAACAGCTGCATTTCCAGCCTTAGGGAAGAAAATAGAGAATCGCTTTATATTTACGTGGTTTCGGGCGTGGGCGGCGGAACGGGCAGCGGGCTTATTGTAGATATTTCCTACTTAATCAGAAATATTTGCGAGGAACAGGGGCTTAGAAATACCAAAATTATGGGCAATGTCTTTTTGCCAAATGTGCATATTGGTCGGTCGGATTTATCGCTGGCATACCGCAACGGCTACGCAGCGTTAAAAGAAATTGACTACTATATGGCAATAAAAGAAATCGGCGAGGCGTACACCACAAAATTCCCCAACAAAATTATCTCGTCGCACGAAAACATATTTGACCGCTGTACACTTATAGGCGGCGAAGTAAATGATATGTCCACCGAAAATTACAGAGAGCGTGCCCTTAAAACCTGTGTGGAAAATTTGGCAACCTTAATTACAAAAGCTAGAAGTGAAAATACGGACGTAGAAAGCACAACGAACGTGTTTTTTGTCGACTCGTTTATTAATAATGACGATTCAAAACTTTCTGTAACCTTTGGCAATCAGTCAACTAACAAGTTCCCCCAAAATGCTAATTACGTTTATTGTAGCGTTGGCGTGGCATCTATGTATTTTCCCAAAGTGCCAATTTTGGAATTTTTGGCAGGTAGCGTATACAACAAAATGATAGAGCAGCTAATAGAAAACAGCACCAAACTAAAACAGACCGATGTAGACGAATTTGAGACGGCACTTGAAATAAAGCCGAACACGCTAATAGCACCGCTTTTACGAAAATTTGAAAACGAAATTGAAGTGCAAATTGAAAGCTACAACATAAAAAAAAGCGATTTGGTAAGAATCACCCGCGATATAGAAGTTGCTTGCACAACACGGGTAAGCAATTATCACTTAGAAAACTACGAACGGCTGGTTAGCAACGTAACCTCCATATGCAACAGCAAGGCAAACGAAATATTTGAAAGTTCTGCCAAAGGCCCGTATTATTTGGCAAAACTAATTGTAAGCAACTCTAAAACGGGCGGCGAAATTGCAGGCTTGTTTGAAAAATTTAGGGGCTATTGGTCAATGGCGGAAAGCATAAAAAGCCAAGCCGAAAGAAATTACACCGACAAAAAAGCCCGCCTAAAAGAACTAATCTCGCTTATGACGACTGGCAGGGGCGGCTTGCTAAAAGGCAACCCCTTTAAGCGAAACATTGACACCTACAAAGAAACGCTAAAGGAAATTTGTGTGCACGAACTAGAAAGATTATTGGCAACAACCTTGATGGAACGCTATTTTAGAGAATCGGAACATATGTCTGGCTTAAACTACGAACTGAAGAAAAATTTTGAAAACAACCACCTTTATTTTTGCGATGTCGTAAAATATTTGGATATGGTTATGGCTGATAACGTTGAAAAAAGCAAAAGTAAAATATTTGACGTTGCCGCAACGGATAATATTTTGGGCTTGCCCGACCCTATCTTCAAAAATATTAAAAGTAGAGTAACAGAAGATTTGCGCCAGGAAATAAAGGATTACAGCGGAGATAGGCTAAGCCAGTTTACAGTCGCATTTTTGCACAAAATTGTTGATAACAAGGAAAGCTGGCGAATGACCGAAGACAACATAAAAACGGAAACGGCTTGCGTTCAAAGTTTTCGCAACTTTGTTAAAGATTCCTTTGGAAAATATTCAACCGACTCGCTTTCGGATTACTTGGAACTTTCCTATAAAACCGAAAGAGATTCCGAAAAAAATACTTTGGCACACAAAATCGTTGAGGTTCTTTTGAACAAATCCTCGCTATCCTACAATATTTGGGATACAACAAGCCTGGATTTAATACCAGAACTAAACCATAACTATATCATACTTCCGCAAAATATTGGCTCTTGGTCGGATAGGTTTGAAAACGCTATTACAAACGTTAGACCGCTTGCAAAAGCCAACAACCAAATTATGTACAGCCCCGATGAAAATTCGCTGTTCTGTTATAATTTGTATATTTGCTTGCCTTTGTGGCTACATTCAAAAATACGGGATTATGAAGAAAATTACTACAAAATGATGGCAAGCGGTGTACACACCAACGAGTCAGCAATAATGCACCCGCCCTATTTGGAATATCCCTCGCTATTCGTAAAAGAGGCTTGGAGCCACGCAACCAAAGGTACAAATGTGTACACCGATGCAAAAGAAGATGAGTACCGAAACAAACTAAAATATGCTTTCGATTTAGGCTGTAATTATGGCATAATTCAGCAAGAGGGCAATAGATATGTTGTAAATTCCTCGGATATACCTGGCTTGCCAAAGCCTACTTTTGCCCTTGTTAAAACGGACGGCAAAAACTTTGAAATTCAAGCACCAGCCGAAATTTCGAGCGAACTTCAAGCATTTGTGCAAGGTTATATTGCCGATGCCGCCAATATCAGCAACGAAGATGGCTGTGTTTTAGAAGATAATATTTATACGGCACTATGCCAAAAATTTGGCAAAACTAGCAAAGAAATTCAATCAAACCACCCACAATCGGGCGGGCTAAACGCCGACAGCGAAACAAACGCAATATTACTGTTACGCAAACAGATGCAACTAACGGGCAACCTGCTTTCTATGCTATCGGTTCTTAAAGCCGTGCATAACTTGATAAAAAAAGAAAACAGCAAAAGAACCAGCAAGCTATGGCAAGAAAACTTCCACGATTTTATGCTTTACGGGTTTATAACTTCCGAAAATGGCAAATGGTACTATTTTGACATCGATAAAATTGATAAAATCAATAAAGTCGATAAAGACGATAAAATCAATAAAACCGATAATGACAACAAAACAATGCTCGCCGCCGCCCAACTTGTCAGTATTCACGATAACCCGCAAATTAAAATTTTGGCGGATTATATGGAACTTGCCGCATTTAAGCTGTTTCTTGAACTGGCTAACCACGAAAAAATTCACAACGGGCTAAAAAACGAAATGAAATACATAGTTGAACAGATAGTTTCTGGCAACCCAGCCAAAATTACCGCAACAGATATTATTGCCAACTGTGAAAAATACAAGCTAACCGCCGAAGAAGTGCTTGATAAATACAGCGATAAGGTTCGCAGGGATAACCTGACCGAAGACGAAACGACTATTGTCAACTTTTATAAAGGGCTTGCGAACAAGGCAACCACTACGCTAAAACTATATTCGTAACTATTTTACCCATGCTGAAATTTGCTGAAATTTGCTGAAATTTGTTGAAATTTGCTGAAATCTTTTGAAAGGAGCATACCAATGTCAATAATTGATAAATGTTGCGATAAAGTCTTTGGCGTTACTGCCAAACGGTTCGATTTCAATATTGAGTCATACTATCCATTATTTCTCGTGAATAAGGCGTTTTCGCTTGTTGACAGAGATGGCTTGCTTGGCTTGTTGCTTGACAGATATTGCGGCAACTATCGTGTTATCAACGGCATAAAAAACATAAAAACCAATGTAGTTGCCGCAAAACGGGATATAAAAGCCGATTTGTTGCCCTTAACGAACATAAAACTAAATTATTGCCTTACGCTTTACTATTCCGAACTTTCGCCCGCCGCAGAACTTGATATTACAAATGCGTTAAACTATCTTTGCAATATCGAAAGGGACGTTAGTTACAGCACGGACTACAAAGTAAGCGTTATTATTGTCGTTGATTCGCAGCTTGCAAGCGATAACCCAACCTTGAAAGATTTTTTGGCACATATTCAGCAACTAAACTTTGATATATACGCCTTTACCTGCGATTACGGCTATGACGGGGCTGATATAGTGCAAGAAAACCACATGGCACTTATTGGCTCGATAGTTGCGGCGGTGGTTTTGCGTTCTAATGCCCTTTCGGCGAAACTTTGCAACGAAGATGAACAAAATAGCCGCACCGATATTCAATATGCAACAAGTAGCATGAATTTGCACGAAAAAACAAAACTTAGCTGGCAATCTGTATCCGCTATTTTTAGCGATAAACGGCGAGATTTTGTCGCATATGCTCTTAACACGCTTTTTAGCAATATCGAACCGCTATCCACCGAAAAAGTTGTAAACGAAGCAAGCAAAATTGACACTCCTTTGGGAAACACACGATTTTTGCAGGAAATTTTGAGCGAAACTGTTACCGCAATACCAACCATAGTAGCCAAACCCAAAATAAAATACCCAAAAACTTTCTCGTTTAACGAGGCTTGCAAACTCATGTTTGGCAGCGAGGGCTATCGTGTTGCCGAAATTTCTTGTAAAATTACGTTTGCAAATTGCCTAAAAACCACGGAAAATGACTATATACAAAGGGCGGAAGAACTGGTTGCTAAAGTGTCCGCATATCGGCACGATAACCTGATGGACACGATTATTAAAGGGGTTGACATATTTATCAAGCAACTGCAAGACGAAATAAATGACGCAGAAGTTACATACCAAAATTTTATTGACCAACCTTTTGATGCTACAGAATTTGAACTTGCCGATATTTTGGCAGGCTATGTATTGCGATTTCTAAAACGGGAAGAATTATCCACTAAACTGGATTACTGGCAAGCACTAAAAACAAAATTCAGCCCAGCGATGATTCCCGAATATAGCAAACTTGTACGGCACGTAGCCACTTTTAACGAACTAAAAAAAACGCTGCACACTTATCAATATAGCTATAATTTTGATGTGCAGTTGCCCAATCTTAACGGCTACACAATGAAAACTGCTTTGGAACTTGCCGACAATGACGATTTTTTGGCTACTTTGGCGGAAATGTCCAACAAATATGTTAATAGTGCAACGGAAATAGGTTTTGCCCCAAACTGGAGTTTTGCACTAGCTTTTTTGCCACAGCCAGCCGTATCCAGAAAAGTACCCGTTAGCAAAGATTTTGGCGGGTTTCAAATTAAGGGCAGCCAACTATTTAGCGAATATTGGGAATTTCAATAGAGAGAAAACAAAGAGAAAACAAGGAGAAAAAAGGAGAAAAAATTACCCATGAACAGCGATATTATAAGGAACATAAATTGCGAACTTACACAAAACACGCACAACAAGCCAATATTTCGGCTTAGGTGGGAATGGCTTATCGCCGCAGAAGAACCCGCACCATCATTGCACTTGCTTTACCGAGTAGCAAATGAAGAGGAAATACTTGACAACTCGCTTTTTACCCAAGATGCCATTACTTCCCATATGTTCAAGGGCATGAACGAACATACCCACAACGCACTTATTGCAAGCGGCAGACAATACGGCATTTTGGAATGTACTTTCCGCTCTAGTGGCTCGATATTTTATGAGGGCGATATAGAAATTAAACAAACGGGCTGCGTGTACTTTTTTTACCTTGTCAACAAAAATGGCACAATTTTTCACAGCTTTGCACGAAAAGTAACAAACGCAACAAACGCAACAAACCCAACAAACCCAACAAACGATACAACGGTAGCTTACGAAGAATTAAAAGGCGGTTTTTTTAACAGAAAAAATTCCGCAAGAAAAATAAAAATCAAAGGGAGCGGCTTGGGTTCGGGGCGGATAATACTGCAAACTTCAGTAGCTGGGCAAAAATTGTATTCGTTACTGCCCAGCGGAAACAGCGAATATTATTTAGACCCGAAGATTGAAGATTTTAAGCTAATTTACGTAACAAACTTGATAAATATCCAATAAACAACGAAACGGAGGTTTTTGTATGCACGATATTATATGCCCAAAATGCGGCGAAAGTTTTATTGCCAGAGATGTGGCGTTCGATTTTTCGGAATACATTTTGCCACTAATATCGCCCAAGCCGCAAACCATGGCAGAATTAAAAGGCTTTGGCTTTGTGTTCGAATATTATATCGATGAGGAAAAAATTGTATCGCTAAAACAAGTTGGCGATACCCAAATTAGACTCGAAACAGAAGAACCGCTCGGGCCAGGCCACGACCGCAATAAATACTTTTCCTTCGAACTTACAAACGAGGATATTTTTGACTATATCGTAAGCCGCAACGGGTTTGATAAAATTGCTTTTTCGGAAATTATGGAGCAACTTGACAGCTACGTAACAAACAGCAAGCCGCTACCAACCGAGCCAAAAATAACAGAATCGCTTAAACGGATATGGCATAAATGTTTCCCAGAACAAACGGGCGTGGGAACGGAATTTAGTACATCATCGCCCGCGACAAAATCTTTGCTGGAAGTATTGTTGCATATCTTTAGAAACCAACAGGCAAGCATAACCCTTTTTGTTAGGATATATTGCAGCAAGGAGAATAAAAAAAGGGAAGACTATTGCGTGCCAGATATAATGTTCGTTTTGAATAACAGCGGCAACATGGAACGCAAGGTCAAAAGTTGCAGATGCTGCGGCAATAAGTTTCCCAAAGAATTTGGCTATTATAAGATGGTTCCTGTTACTATGCTGGGCTCGATATACTCTGGCAAAACGTCGGCGATGCTTGCATTGTATTGGTGCACGAAAAATTTACCGCCCTTTAACAGGGCAAGCGAACATTTTAGCGTTAGAACGCTGAAAGACGACGAGGATTTGACAGCTTTTGAACTAAATTATAACAAATACGAAGAGGGCTTTCCGCCCGATAAAACCGCATTTAAGGGCAAAGTGCCGATACTTTCTTTTTTGGTAAACGATGTAATTTATACATTCATCGATTGGCCTGGCGAAGTGTTTATTATCGATGCCAAAGAGGAATCCCGTGAAAAAAGCGATTACGCTTACGATACACGCCGCATTATCCAAAAAAGTAGGCATTTTATATGTGCGCTGGATCCCGAGCAAGTAGTGCGTGGGCTTGGCATTGAATATGACGAAAACAACTATTACAGCGAAACCCACTTAATGAACCGCTTTAGAGAGCATATCCAGCTTGCTCCTCCAAAATATTTGCGTAGCGTAACTTTTTTGGCAAATAAATTTGATTTGTATGCAAACGATGTTAATTCGCAGGAAATAAACAAGCTGCTTGAAGGGCTAACAGAATCGCAAATATACAAAGATAACGGCGAGTGGGACAAAAATATTTGGAAAAACGTTACAGAAATGACGACAAGTTTCCTAAAAATGAAAATTCCCGCTTTTGTTACAAGCATTAGCACAGAGTATGAAAAAAATAATATTTGCTTTGTGCCAGCCGCACCATATGGAAGAACCGCAAAACTAGAAGATAGTAGCGATAGTAGCGATAGTAGTGATAGTAGCAATCCAGAAGATGCCCAAGCTAACAGAGCGGCAAAAAGGGGCTATATGAACGGCTTAGCTTTTTTGCACATTTTGAAAAGCGACGGCGTTATAAAATAACTAAAATACAAAAAATTTAGGTGGTTTGTAATGGAATTTGTATTCGGAAATAGCGGAAAAAGCTACGGGCTATTGCACCATAGCAACCCTCGCGACGAACAGATAAGTGAATATGTACAAAAAATCAATACCTTTGACGTTGGCTCGGAAGAAAAATTGTTCACTTTCAAAGTGGTTTCCGATGGCTTGTCTTTTACTGCTATCTTTAGCCTGTATGCCCACGATAACAACTTTGGCAGAGGTGCATTTTACAATCACGTAAAATGGCACGAATACACCAGGTCTGATTTTCTGAAAGCCGATTTTTTGGATTTAATGTCCAGTAACTTTGCATCTCAAAAAGATATAAACATTTTGAGAGAAACGGGAACATTTACCGCAACCAACGCCGCCGATTATCCCCATAAAATTGGCGTTGATATTCTGCACAAAATAATCTATACTCTACATTCAGAAACGGATAAAAAAATAGCCGTTGCTTTTCCACCATTAAACGACAACAACGAGCAATCCACAGAAATTTTTAGGCTGTACGCAAAACAAATATTTGCCTGCCTACCGATTGACCTAAGAACGACAACATCTTTTGTTACTTCCTGCGATACAGATGCAATTTTGGCTACTGATTATCGGCTAGGCTTGCTTGCATTATCCGCAGTAAAAAAACGCAACAATGACAAACTTATCGTTATAACAGCGGACGATACAAAATTTGACCTAAAAGACGAGTTGGCACAGTACGTAAAATGGATTGTCAGCATTAACGAAAACGAAAGAAACAGCTTTTTTAGCAACTATGAAAGCAATGTTGTTATGGGCAAAATTAGCACCGTCGCCGCTCTGCTTAAATATTACCGAAATTACATTGCCCCCAAAATTGAGCCAACCAAAAACAACGCCGAATTGCCAATTTTATCAGGTTCAAAAGAAAATAATAGGAACAAAAAAACAGAGCCAAAACCCGAAAAGCCCAAAATACCAGAAAAACCCAAGCAACCGCCAAAAAATATTGTGCATAAACCAATAGAAAACTCAACAATTTCAACAATCGCAAAACCGTCCGCTAATATTGCTAATGTTAAAAATATCGCAAGCGTAAACCCAGCCGTTTATGCTCAAAACCCGCAATATTACTGGCATATAATGAATTACGACAACGGCACATTTTACATCGGCGAGTTTGTCAACGGCATTATTTGCGGCTGGGGAGTTATGTTTTTTCCTAACCTAGGCTATCAAGCGGGCGAATGGAAACAAAACACCTATATTAAAGGTGTGCAAAGCATAAACGGAAATTTTACTACTGTCAACTTTCCGCTACAGCAACCAGCCAGCCGCCAAAAAATAACAAAATCATGGAACTGGCTGCGTGATAGTGATAGAATTAGAAGTGATGTTGGGTTGGCGTATTCTGCCGTCAATGGCGATTGGTATGTAGGCGGCCGTTATGCACATTATGCACACTATGAACACTATGCACAAAAAGGAATTTTTCAAGGTTGGGGTACGATTTTTCAAAAGCAAAACAACACAGTTTTTT
This sequence comes from Defluviitaleaceae bacterium, assembly GCA_009782245.1. Taxonomy (GTDB): domain Bacteria; phylum Bacillota; class Clostridia; order Lachnospirales; family WQUN01; genus WRKG01. The sequence continues at coordinate 13,829 of WRKK01000341.1, forward strand.
ACGGAGCATGGGCAAACGGCAATCTTGTAGACCAAAAGGGCTTTTTAGCCCTAGATATATACGGAAGACCACTAAAAACTTAGAGGAGGCATAAATGTGTTTCAGTTTGTTGACGATACGCGGCGCATAACAACTTTTATCAAAACAGAGGCGTACAAATGGCTGTTCAATAATTTGGCGAAATATGAACCCAAAGGAACAGATGCCGAAAATTTGTATATGCAAATTAACCAAAACGGGGCAGTTACCGAAGATACTTACCAAGCACTAACCAAACTATTTGAAAACAATCCTTTTGCAGGCACAATAAAAGGAATCTCGCACAAAAAATCCATTACAACCAACGAAATACATATGTATTTTGTTGAATATAACGGCACAAAACTGCCGATTGGCTTTATTTTTGATTTTTTTGAAGACGATTACGGCGAAACCGACAAAGATAAAGAACGCAAGCTAATAGCCGACTTCCTTAAAGATGCCAAAAGAGAAACAATAACAAAATGGGAAAGCACAAAATTTAATTCCAGGCAAAAACTAGAGCAAACCGCCAAATCCCTAGGAAATATCAGCAACTTTGGACGCAAAAATTATATAAAATTGGGTGCGTGGATTGTCTGCTGGGTAGTTTTGTTGCTATCTGTGCTGCACTTTGTGAATACCTACAATGTTATCAATACTTTTTTGGTACTTGCAGAAAATGAGTGGGATTTTGACCAATATTTGGATTTTACCCTTTTGGATTCAAACGGTGCTGACATCAGCGAACCCGTAATACTAAATTTGGAAGAGCCTTACAATATGTCAACATATTTGCAAACAATTTTTTTGCCCCTTGTTGTTAGCTTTTTGGCAACTATTTTTCTAGTAGTACATTTGTTTATGTTTTCAGGGCGCTTGAAAAACTTTGTTGAATTGTTAATTATTAAATGCAGATTTTCTTCGCATAATAAAGTGTCGGAAAAGTGCATAAATACTGGTAGCGAGGAAATAGCAACTTATTTGCAGGATTTAGCGGGTTCTGTGGATTTTGTAACCAGAAAAATTGATGCCACAGATACAAACGCAAATGTCGTAAAAATATTTGTGCAGCTAGACAAAAAAAACACCAAACTTGAAGAAAAGCTAGACAAATACAAGCAAACAAACGCAAACGTGCAAAAACACTGGTTTTATCAAGACAAAGAAAACAAGCTAGAGTTCAAAATTACTATCAGATTTTTGGCTTTGTTGCTTGTTTTGGCACTTTTGGTTATTGTTAGCCAACAGCCATTTGTGGTTAATTGGTGGTCAGCCGAGGTTTTAGGTTTGTGAACAAGTTGGAATAAAGTTAGAATAAAGTTGGAATAAAATTGGAATAAATTCAGAATAAATTTTGAAAGGGCGATTACATGGAATTTATTTTTGGGAATAGCGGCAAGAGTTACGGACTGCTATACAAAAGCAACAACAAGGACGAAAATATAAGCAAACATTTACAGGAAATCAGCTTGTTTGGTGTGCCAGTTAGCGAAAATCTTTACGCATACAAAGTTATTACCGACGGCATTACTTTTACCACTATTTTCAATATGTTTTCTGGCGATACTGCCTTTGAACGTGGCTCGCATTACAACCACGTAAAATGGAACGAGTCGGACAGAAATTATTTTTTGCACAGGGATTTTTTTGACAAAATGCTTTCGGGTTTCGCTTTGCAAAATGATGTAGAACGGTTGCGGCAGGACGGCTCGGCACTCGGCTTTATTCCTGGTATTTCTGCACTTGCTGATAATTCCTTTGGTAGCAACATAGTATTGTGTGCACTTAATGCTCTTCATTCTAGCGAAAATCAGGTTGTTGTAGCTTTAGACACAACTGAAAACCACATATTCGATGCCTACGCAAGAGCCTTTATCAAGCTGTTGTTTGAAAACCTTAGCGTTAATTTGCGTATAAAAATTTCCTACATAACATCTTGTAATTTAAGCAATTTCAAGGGTTCGCCCTATCGGTTGTGCGTTGTCCCCACAAATTTTGTTGACGGCACTAAAGAAGATGGAAAAAATGAAAAAAACGGCTTGACAATAATCGACAAAAATAGCAAGCTACCAGAACATAGCGAATGGTCTAGTTATCTAAAATGGCTTGTTTCCTTGGATACGTACGAAAAAGATGTTTTTTTTGGCGAATACGAAAGTGTAATTGGTCAGCATGAAATGGTCGCATCAAAATCGCTGTTGGAATATTATTTGGCTAAAAAAGGCGAAACGAACGATTTTAGCAAACTGCTTTTGAAATACGTTGACAAAAGTGTTTCCTCTGGCGTTGCTTTTGTTGTGCCTTTTAGCCAAAAGAAAAAATTGCAAGAATATCACAGCAGCCCGAGCGGCTTTATTATGGCTAATGCGATTGATTTGTACAATATCGATGATTTTATCAAAGGCAACAAACCCGAACTTGCCTACTTAACAGCCGTATACGGCGAAGAACGCATTCCAGAACTGGAACACATAATTTGCGATTCGTTGCCCAAGCCCCTAAACAAGCCGCTATCCGCCGAAGATTTAGCCGAAATTGAAAAAATACAAACCGCAATAACCCGATATACCACAGAAAAACAAAGCGGCATAAATGCAACCGTTACGGCTTGTGCGGTGTTTTGTTTGGCAAAACTGCTAAATTATTTGCTAGAGTGCCAAAATTACAAAAATGAAACCATCGAAAACATAAAAAAAACTTTCGTTTCGTTGTCAACCATAAACGAAGTTACTGACTTTGCTGTGCCAAATTATGAACACGCTAGTTTTAAGTTGGATTTTGCCGATATTATCGAGACAGAAAAAAATACTGCACTATACCGCTGTTTTGCCGCCGAACGCTTGCAAAATATTCCCAACCATTCGGATAATTTGGTCTCTGCATTTGAAGAATATACAGCCAGCTTAAACAGCGAAACGGCAAATTTTCAAAACCGTATAAACGAACTTACAAACGAACTTGCAAAAAAACCTGCAAACGAGCCGACAAACGAACCAACAAACGAACCAACAAAAAAACCAATCGCCGCCAAAGACAAAAAGCCAACTTTTAGCTTTGATTTGCCAAAACAAGAATCAGCCAATCCGCAAAATTTGAACGAGGGCGCTAACTTACCAGCGAAAACGGTTGACAAAAGCCGTAAAATCGCAAACGGATATTTCAAGGGGAAAACCTCCGAAAATTTAACCACTAAAATAATTAAAATATTGCTTATCGTTGGTATTGTGGTGGGTGTTGTTGTTTTGGCGGTTCTTGCATATCAATTATTCATGCCCAACAATAATGTTTCCGTGTGAACCAGACGGAACGGGCAGGGGACGGTCGCCCCACCTGCGTACACTTTTATTGAACCATTGGGGATTAGACGGACGGGCGACCGAGGACGGTCGCCCCTACCTGACCGCCGTCAGGCGGGCGGGAGG
>WRKK01000342.1 GCA_009782245.1 Defluviitaleaceae bacterium
CTACACGGGTAGCGTTATTGTAGGGGCGAACGTCCCCGTTCGCCCGTCCGCCAAATGCACCCCAAATGCACCCCCCTAAACAAACGCCTTAAACTTCTCCTCAATCTCCCTAATCAGCTTATACTCAATGCTATCCACCAACGCCAGCCAGCTTGCCTCTATAATATCCGCCGAAACGCCGACGGTCGTCCAGTTGCTAACGCCGTCCGTGGATTCAATTAGCACCCGCACCTTTGATGCGGTGGCGTTTGTGCTGTCCAACACGCGCACCTTGTAATCCGTTAAATGCACATTCGCCAGTTCGGGGTAAAATTTTTCCAAAGCCTTGCGGAGTGCCTTGTCTAAAGCGTTGACGGGGCCGTTGCCCTCGGCGGCGGTAATCTCGGTTTGGTCGTTGACCGTAATTTTTATTATCGCCGATGCACTGTTTCCGCCGCTTTCCGCCGTTTTGCTAAACCCGCCTAACGGGCGGACAGGAGTCGGTTGCTCGCCAATCGTCTTAAAATGCACCAACTCAAACAACGGCTTGTATTTTCCCAGCAACTTCCTAATATACAGCCCAAAAGAGCTTTCCGCGCCCTCAAATTGGTAGCCCTGCTGCTCCAGTTCTTTTAGTTTGCCGATAATTTCAATGGTTTGGGGCGATTCCTTGGTAAGTTCGGGGCTAATTTGCTGGATTTTGCCGATTAGCATACTCCGCCCCGCAACTTCGCTCATTAGGTATTTCCGCTCGTTGCCGACCAATTCTGGGTCGATATGCTCAAAGCTGGCGGACGATTTTTCCACGGCATCGATGTGCATACCGCCTTTGTGGGCGAACGCACTTTTGCCCGTGTATGCGGCGCGGCGATTGTGCGGAATATTCGCCACTTCCGATATGTACCGTGCGGTTTGGGTTAGCTTGGCGAGATTTTCCACGCAAACAAAGCCCAATTTTAGCTGTAGGTTCGGGATAACCGCCGAAAGGTTAGCGTTTCCGCAACGTTCGCCAAAGCCCGTGAAAGTGCCTTGCACATGGGTTGCCCCCGCTTGCACCGCCATTATCGAGTTGGCAACCGCCATTTCACAGTCGTTGTGCGTGTGAATCCCGATTGGTACGGGGTTTCCGCTCTCTAGTGTCTGCTCAACGGCGTGTAGCGTGATGTCAAAAATCTCGTTGGGAAAACAGCCGCCGTTTGTATCGCACAAAACGATTGCATCCGCACCCGCTGTTTGGGCGGTTTGCAGCACCCGCATCGCATACTCGGAGTTGTTTTTGTAGCCGTCAAAAAAATGCTCCGCATCAAAAACAACTTCTTTGCTTGCCTGCTTGAAAAACTGGATTGTATCGGCTATCATTTGCAAATTTTCGTCCAGCGTGGCGCGCAAAATTTCGGTAACGTGAAAATCCCACGATTTGCCGAAAATGCAGACGGCGGCGGTGTTTGCTTGCAGCAACGCCTTTATGTTGTCGTCCTCGGCGGCGGCGATGCCCTTGCGGCGAGTGCTGCCAAATGCTATTAACTTGGCGTTTTTTAGCGGCCGCACCGTGCCACGTTCCGCAAAATGCTGAAAAAACGCCAAATCCTTGGGGTTCGAGCCAGGGTTTCCTGCCTCAATGTAGTCAACCCCCAATTCGTCCAGGACGGTCGCAATTTTTATCTTGTCCTCTACCGTAAAGGAGATTCCCTCCGCCTGCGCGCCGTCCCGTAACGTGGAATCAAATATTATGATTTTTTTGTCCATTTATTTTTTGTCGCCCTCTTTTTTTGTCTCTTCTTGTTTGTTTCCCCAATCCATCATTTCCCGCAATTCCGCGCCCACTTTTTCAATAGGGTGTTCGGTTTCCATGCGGCGTTTTGCGTTGAAATATGGGCGGTTTGCTTGGTTTTCCAAAATCCATTGCCGTGCAAACGTGCCGTCCTGCACTTCGCCCAAAACTTTCTTCATTTCCTTGCGAACATCGTCGTTGATAATGCGTTTGCCGACCGTGTAATCGCCGTATTCCGCCGTATCGCTGATAGAATATCGCATAAACGACAATCCGCCCTTGTTGACGAGGTCGATTATCAGTTTCATCTCGTGCAGACACTCAAAATAGGCGTTTTCTGGGGAATAGCCCGCCTCGACAAGCGTATCAAAACCCGCTTTCATTAGCTCGGTAACGCCGCCGCACAGCACCGCTTGCTCGCCGAACAGGTCGGTTTCGGTTTCCTCACGGAAAGATGTCTCCAAAATGCCCGCCCGTGCCGCACCGATGCCAGCCGCATATGCAAGGGCAATTTTTTTCGTATCGCCCGTGAAATCCTGGTGAATCGCCACCAACGCTGGAACGCCGCGACCCTCGGTGTATTGGCTACGCACGGTATGCCCTGGACCTTTTGGAGCAACCATAAACACGTTGATGTCCTTGGCGGGGGCAATTTGCCCGTAATGAATGTTGAATCCGTGGGCAAAAGCGAGGTATTTTCCCGCCGAAAGGTTGGGCAAAATGTCCTCGTGATAAATTTTGTTTTGCAGTTCGTCGGGCGTAAGAATCATAATAATGTCCGCCATTTTGACGGCATCTTTGGTAAGGGCAACTTTCATGCCAGTTGCGGCTACTTCGTCCCACAAGTGGTGTCCCTCGTATAAGCCCACAACAACAGAAACGCCGCTTTCGTGCAAGTTTAGTGCATGGGCGTGTCCTTGGCTGCCGTAGCCGATTACTGCGACCGTTTTGTTTGCCAATAGCGATAAATCGCAGTCTTTTTGGTAGTATAATTTTGCCATTTTTGTTCCTCCTGATTGTCCTAAAATTATTCTAGGTTAATTGTTGCATTTCAGTTTATTGTACATTATTTTTTGGAATTTGGCAAGATATTTTTTTGGGGAAATTTGTTGCTGTTTTTGTGAAAATGTGCTATAATGAAATTCGTGAAATCCACCAAAAGATTGCAAATAAAAATCAAAAAAATCAGAAAGGCGATAAGCATGACTATTCCAACAAACGTAACAAAAATAATAAACACGCTCGCCAACAGCGGCTACGAAGCCTATATTGTCGGGGGTTGCGTACGAGATTCCATGTTAGGATATTCGCCAAAAGATTGGGATATTGCGACAAACGCCACGCCAGCCGAGATGTGCACAGCATTAAGCCAATATAAGTTAGTTCCAACGGGCGAAAAATACGGCACAATGACCGTTTTAATAGGCAAAAACAAATACGAAGTTACAACCTACCGTGCAGACGGCACATATAGCGACGGCAGACGACCCGACCAAGTTACTTTTTCGCGAACCCTAAAAGACGACCTTTGCCGCCGAGATTTTACCATAAACGCAATGGCTTACAACGACCAAACTGGGCTAGTAGACTTGTTTGGCGGCGCGGACGATATTAACAACAAAATTATCCGCTGTGTTGGCAACCCCTGCGACCGCTTTAACGAGGATTCTTTGCGGATAATGCGCGCAATCCGTTTTGCCTGTCGGCTAGATTTTGATATATCAAAATGCACAATATCCGCCATTTGGGATTGCGGCGAAAATCTTAAAAATGTTTCGCAGGAACGCATAACCGCCGAATTAGTGCAAATACTACAGCACCGCAAAAAACGCAACCGCATAATGCTAGAATACATAATAAAACGCACAATCCCCGAATTTTTGGCGTTAGCCCAAGTTGCCCACAATAACCCATACCATTACACCGATGTTTTTACCCACACAATAGATGCCCTATTTCACTGCACTAGCACGGACACCGAAATTTTGTTAGCCTTGTTGTTTCACGATATAGGCAAGCAAAAAGCCCGTACATTTGACGAAAAACGCCTAACAAACCACTACAAACTGCACCCGCTAGAATCCGCCGCAATGTGCAAAGAAATTTTAACCCGCATGAAACTTGACAACAAAACCTTAACAAACGTGTGCAAACTGGTAAAATATCACGATTGGGATTTGCAGCCCACAAAAAAAATTGCCAAAAAATCGCTTAACAAGCTGGGCTACGAATTGTGCATAAAATTGCTGGAAGTAAAGCTGTCCGACCGCTTTGCACACAGGTTGCAACCCCAAGATTTTGCTCAATGGTCAGCAAATTTAGCCCAAATTAAAGGCTTTTGGGACGAAATAATCGCCAACAACGAGGCGTTCGCAATCGCCGATTTAGCCATAAACGGCAACGATTTAATGGAAATGGGCTTTCCGCAAGGTAAAATTTTAGGCGAACTATTGCAAAAATGCCTAGATTACGTTATGGATAATCCCGACGAAAACAGCAAAACGGCTCTGCTGGCTTATGTTAGCAAACTTCGCAAATAATTTTTACAAACTATTTACTTGCCACTCCAAAAATGTTATAATGTTTGTATTGTAAAAAATGTGGCGAAAAATTTACAATTTATTCACAAAATATTCAAATTTAACCAGTATAATAATTTTTAGGAGTGATGACCATGCTAGAAAACAACCGCAATGGGTCGCAAAAAACGGAAAATAATCCGTTTGATCCATATAATTTTTCTGAAATAGAAAAAATTCAACTGGATATTGAAAAGGCACTTAGCCTTTACGAACCAATTAAAACGTTTGAAATAGCGGATATGGAAGATATAACAATAACCACTATCAACGTTGACCTCACAAAAACAGAGCCTTTGCCCCACGCCACAAAAACGGAAACACCCGAAACAATCGTAACAAGCGTAACAAGCGAAACACCCGAAACGCACAATATCCCAGAAACTAGCACAGTAACTACCGAATTTTCCGAAACTACGTTGCACCCCAAACCCGTGGAATTGCCGCAATTATCCGAAGAATCAGCAAAAATGTTGGATACTTTGGAAATACCTAGCTTTTTAAGAACGGAACAAACCGAACAAACCGAACGGGTGGAACAAATAGAACAAATAGAACAAACGGAGCAGCCAGTACAAATAGAACATACAAACCGTTTTGAGCAGATTGAACAAATCGAGCAAATCAAGCAAGCGGACTGGCAAGAATGGGCAAACCGTGCCGACCATGAAACTGTACTAAGGACAACAATCGCTCCACAAGAGCCGTTTTATACCGAAACGATTAAAACACCGACTTTTTCGCCGACAGCGGTTTCTACGATGCCAACAATACCAGCAATGTCAGCAACGGCACAGCCTACAAAAATAAAAAAACGCTTTTTGGTTACGTTGCTTTTACTGTGTACGTTGGGAACGGGTATGTTGGGCATGGGAATCGGCTTTGGTATTGCGTTTGCACAGGGGCAGCAAGCAACTTTGCCCCAAACCACCGAATCGCCGCAATATGTGCCTAGCCCTGTTTTGGGCAGTAGCCACTTAACTTTTGGCAACGATGGCAACGGTGCAGTTGCAGAGGGTTCGCTGGCGGATCTTGTGCGGCTGGTTGACCCTGCTGTTGTACGAATATCGGCAAACTTACGCCCAGAGGATATTGCACCGCCTTTTGCCAACAGTAGAATAAACTTGCAAAGTTACGATGCCTCTGGTATAATATTTTCACGGGACGAGTACAACGTTTACATTGTAACTAGCTGGCACGTAGTAAGCAACGCCGAAAGCGTTTCGGTTTCTATAATGGAAAGCGAACCAATTTTAGCACGGCCTGTTGGTCGCAATACAGATATTGATTTATCGGTTATATCGGTATCTGTGGCGGATATTTTGCGGGCTGGCATAACAAACGTTACGGTTGCGGCTTTTGGCAACTCGGACGAGATGCAAGTTGGCGATATTGTTTTAGCCATTGGTAATGCGATGGGCGAGGGTAATTCTGCGACAAGCGGCATAATTAGTGCCGTTGAAACCGATGTTGTTATACAAAACCGCACATTACGCCTACTACGCACAGATGCCGCAATAAATTTGGGCAATAGCGGCGGCCCCTTAATAAACAAGCAAGGCGAAGTTATTGGCATAAATACCTCTGTGCCAACGTTGAATACATATTCACTAGAGGGTATGGGGTTTTCTATCCCCGCCAGTATAGCGCTACCTATAATAGAAGAAATTATGAACCAAGCGCCCAGTCCATTTTTGGGCATACGTGGGCAAAGCGTTGCAGACAACGAAACAGTTGCCGCCGAGTTTAATATTCCGCCAATCGGGGTGTATGTGTCCAGCGTTATACCTGGCACTAGTGCCGAAATTGCTGGAATACGCGACGGCGATATAATAACGGGCTTTAATGGAAAAGCCATATTAAATATGGAACAGCTTATTGCTGAAATTGCCAGTATAAGTGTAGGAGATACTATAGAAGTAAACATACTCCGAAACCAAGCCAGAGAACAACTTACCCTACAAGTTATACTAGGCCACGACTCCAACAATTTCTAATTTTTGATAAATTCCCCCTCCTTTGATTGTCTTAGTAACAGTTACTAAGATCTCCTAAACGCCGACAGGTTAGCTGGTCGGCGTTCTTTCTTTGTGGGAATGGCTGTAAAATCGTGGGGCGTTGCCCCCTCCCGCCTGCCGACGGGCAGGTTCAGCAGACGGGTCGGCATTTCGTAGGGACGATCGGCTTTTTGCGTACTCTTTGGACGGCATTGTTGGATTTTCGGTTAAACCGCTGGTGCTGTCGTCCCTGTTTGGAATTTTGCTGTGTTTGCTGGCTTTCGGCGGTGCGATGTTTATTGTTGTGCGATGGCTTTTGTACGGCGACCCCGTGCAGGGCTGGGCAACGATTGTAACTATAATTTTATTGGTTGGCGGCTTAAATTTGCTGTGCATGGGCATTTTGGGGCAATATTTGGCGAAAACTTACACCGAAAGCAAGCGGCGGCCTGTTTATATTGTTCGGGAGAAATCGTTTTAGGGGTTGCGGCGGCGGCGGGGGTGTGGTATAATGGGTGTGAAAAGCAGATTTTTGGCAAAATTTTAAGACGGAGGATTTTATGAAATTTTTTCATTTGGCGGATTTGCACCTGGGAATCCGTGTCAACGAGTTTTCCATGATAGACGACCAACGCCACATTTTGGGCGAAATTTTGCGACTTGCCGAAACCCACAAGCCGCAAGCCGTGCTGATTGCTGGCGATGTTTACGATAAGGCAACGCCCACCACGGAGGCGGTTAAGCTGTTGGGCGATTTTTTAGTGGGATTAAGCCGCCTAAACATTGCGGTTTACATGATTCCTGGCAACCACGATAACGCCGAACGACTGGCTTTTGCCGCTCCGTTGCTGGAAAATAGCGGACTTTACATAGCACAAGCCTACAACGGCGAAATTGCCCACTTTTCCGCAACGGACGATTTTGGCAACCTTAATTTTTGGCTGTTGCCCTACATAAAACCTGCCGCCGTCCGCCAATTTTTCCCAGAAAACACCATAAAATCCTATAATGATGCGGTTGCGGCGGTTCTGCAAAATGCCTATAATAAAATCGACCGCTCGCAACGCAACATTTTGCTTGCCCACCAATTTATAACGGGTGCAACCACCAGCCAATCCGAGGAAATCTATATTGGCGGCTTGGAGAACGTCAACGCCGAATTGTTTGCGGCGTTCGATTATGTCGCTTTGGGACACCTGCACCGCCCACAGGCTATTTTACGGGATTCTTTGCGATATTCTGGCACTCCGCTAAAATACTCGCTTTCGGAAGTATCTCACGAAAAAACTGTAACGGTGGTTGACATCTTGCAAAAAGGCGACCTAAAAATCGCAGAGTTGCCGCTAAATCCCGTGAAAAATATGCAGGAAATCAAGGGAAAATTTGCGGAAATATCGCAAAACGCCACAAATGACTACGTTTACATCACGCTGACGGACGAACTGGAAGAACCCCACGCAATCAGCCGTTTACAGCGGATTTTTCCCAATCTAATGAAATTGCAATACGAAAACAGCCGCACAAAGGCGGAATTTAGCCCAAAAGCCGCTGTCAACACAAAATTACCGCTGGATTTGCTGCAAGAATTGTACACCGCCCAAAACGGCTCGTCGATGACCGCTGAACAAGCGGATTATTCCGCCGATTTGTTGCAAAAAATAAAGGAGGACTTAATTTGAGACCGCTAAATTTGAAAATGTCGGCGTTTGGCTGTTATGCTGGCTTTTGCGAGATTGATTTCACGCAATTTGGCACGGAGGGCATTTTTTTAATCACGGGCAACACGGGTGCGGGCAAAACCACCGTTTTTGACGCTATCACGTTTGCGTTGTACGGCAAAACTAGCGGCGAAAACCGTGCCGAATCCACGTTGCGCAGCGAATACGCCGAGCCGACCGCCGAAACCTTTGTAGAATACACATTTTTGTACCATAATGTTGAATATCTTGTGCGGCGCACTCCACGGCACTTGCGAGCAAAGCGGCGCGGCGATGGCTTGGTGGAACAGCCCGAAACCGTGGAGTTTTCCAAAAAAACCGAAAACCGCAACATTTTAACCAACAAAACCGAGGCGAACGCCGCAATAGAGAGCCTTTTGGGCGTTAGCAAAGAGCAATTTGTGCAGATTTCCATGATTGCACAGGGCGAATTTTTGAAGTTGCTACTGGCGACAACCAAGGAGCGGAGCGAGATTTTTCGGCGTATTTTTGATACGAAGATTTACCAGGTGTTTCAGGAGCAGATAAAAATTGATTTGAAAGCTGTTGCCGATAAAGAGCCTGATTTAGAGCAATCCAAAAAGTCTGCTGTTGACAGCGTTATTGGCATTAGCTTTATAACTGCATCTGAAAATGAAATTATTGGTGCTTTGGCAAATTTTATTGAACAGGACAAAAAAAGTTTAGCAAAAAATAATGCTACGTTGGAGCGAATAACCAATCTTTTGAAAAAAAACCGCCAAAATTTACTGATAAAAATAAAAGCAGAGGAAATTAAATCAGATTTAGGTAACACTCTAGGCTGGTTGTCACGAAAGGAAAAAGATTTACAAGAAGCAACTGAAGAATTAAAGTTGATAGAAAAAGAAACGCCAAAATACGAAAAGTTAAGAGAAATGATTATTGAGTTGGAGTTATCGTTGCCAAAATATTCCGCTTTGCAAACCTTGCTAAACAGCATACAAGAAAAATCAGCACAGCTTGACATCGCCAAAACGACAATAACAACATTCGAAGAGTGTTACAATCAAACTAACCTTGCCTTGGAGGAAATCAAAACAGAATTGCAAAATTTATCAAAAACGGAACTAACACTGGAAAGTTTACAAAATCAACAAAAAATGCTGTTAGAACGAAATGAAACACTTGAAAACGTGGAAATTATCAAAAAAGATTACGAAAAGTTGTGTGTAAACTTGACGAAAATTCAAGCAGGCTACAGAAAAGCAACGGAAAATCACGAAAAAGCACAGGATATTTACGAACGCCTTAACAAAGCTTTTTTGGACGAACAAGCAGGCATTTTAGCAAAAAAATTATTACAACCGCAAAAACCCTGCCCAGTTTGTGGTGCTTTGGAACATCCCAGTCCAGCAAAATTATCTCCAAATGCCCCAACAAAAGAGGATTTGGAGCAAGCAAAAAAAAATGCCAATCAATCGGCAACAGAAATGTCTAATGCAAGCCAATTAGCAAACAATTTTTTAGGGCAAGAAAAATCACGAAAAAGTGAATTAATTGCAAATGTAAGCAGTATTTTTGAAAATTTTGCGAATTTTTACGAAGAACATCGAAAATTAACCGATTTTAGCGAAATTTTAGCAAAAATATCAACAAAATTGCTACATTCAAAAAAAGAAGTTGCTCAAAATTTGAACACCATTAGCAATCAATTAAAAATCGAGCAATCCAATTTGCTAAAAAAAGCAGAAAACGAGCAAAAATTATTACAATATGAGCAACAAATAGCGGAAATATCGCAAAAAATGCAACAAAACCGAGAACAATCCATAAAAATATCGGCACAACTAGAAAACGAAATAATTGCCCAAAAAGTACAATCGGAGGAGTTGCAGTTTGATAGCGAAACATCTGCAAATACAGAAATAGCTAGGCTAAAACGAAAACAACAGGAGTTTACAGTAAATCTTTTTACAGCTAGACAAACTTTTGACTTTGAAGTAGTACAGCTAGAAAAAACAAAGTCAAAGGTAGAAACTTTGCAAAAACAGCTGGACAAAAACGATGACACGGATATTGTCGGTGATAGCCAGCTCATTAAATGGTTTATAGAACGCCTTGAGACTGACCAAAACAGCCTAAATGCTCAAAATCAAGAAATATCCTTTCGGATTGAAAACAACAAAAAAGCATTAAAATCCCTAAAAAAAATTGCGACAAATCGTGTAGCTGTAATTGAACATTATAAATGGCTTAAAGCACTATCGGACACCGTCAACGGCAACCTATCGGGCAAGGACAAAATCCGCCTAGAAACCTATATGCAGACGATTTATTTTGACAGAATTGTCGCACGGGCGAATGTGCGTTTAATGGAGATGTCGGGCGGGCAATACGAGTTAAAGCGGCAAGAAGACGGCAGTCGGCAGGGTCAAGGTGGGCTAAACTTGAACATTGTAGATTATTATCAAGGTAGCCAATCGGAGCGAGATGTAAAAACTCTTTCTGGCGGCGAGTCGTTTTTGGCGGCGTTGTCGCTTGCGTTGGGCTTGTCGGACGAAATTCAGAGTTACGCTGGCGGAATCCGCTTTGATTCAATGTTCATTGACGAGGGTTTCGGCTCGCTGGACGAAAAAACGCTTGCACAGGCAATAAAAACGCTGGCGGGAATCTCGCAAAATGGGCGACTTTTGGGGATAATATCCCATGTGCAAGAGTTGAACGAAAAAATCGACCGCAAAATAATTGTTACAAAACAGCGGAGCGGCGGCAGTAATGCGGTTGTTAATGCGTAAATGCGAAAATGCGAAAAGGTGTGAAAATATGGCTAAAATGAAAAAATCCACAAAAATTTATTTGCCGTTCAAAAGAATGGTTGATTTTACGCTATCTTTGATGGGCTTGATTGTGCTGTTGCCTGTGCTTGCGGCGATTGCGGCGGCGATAAAAGCCGATTCCAAGGGGGCTGTTTTGTTTTGCCAAAAACGAGTGGGAATCGGCAAAAAGCACTTCACGATATACAAATTCCGCACAATGTACACCGACACGCCGAAAGATATGCCAACGCACCTTTTGGCGGATTCTGAAACGCATATAACGAAAGTTGGGCGAATTTTGCGGAAAACCTCGCTGGACGAACTGCCGCAACTGGTCAATATTTTGCGTGGCGATATGTCAATAATTGGCCCGCGCCCCGCATTGTACAACCAATACGACCTAATCGCCGAACGTGATAAATATCACGCAAACGACATTCGCCCAGGTTTGTCTGGTTGGGCGCAGGTTAATGGGCGCGACGAGTTGCCAATCCCAGTAAAAGCGGAGTTGGACGGCTTTTATTTGCAAAATATGGGCGTTTTGCTGGATTTGCGGATTTTTTTTAGGACGGTGATTGTTGCGGTTCGTGGGGACGGGATTCAGTAATATTGCGGAACTTATCCCCGTTTTATCGGCGTTCTTCGCTATATTCTGCGGTTTTCAATCTGTAAAATTTGCAAAACCAAAAAAATTATATACTGCGATTACCAAAAACCGAGGAGGAAAACATGAACATTTTCAAGCAATCCTACAAAATCGTCCGCAAAAACAGCGATACAATCTACAAGGGGTTCGGCTTTAAGCACCATTCCGATGCCACGCAATATTACGTGCACCCCAACAATGAATCATACAAAGGCACAACCACGCTCTGCCAGCCAATCGGCGAGGCTTTGTCGCTGTTTACGCAGTTTGTCAACTCTGTGGACAGCCAAAATCCGCCAACCGCTCCAACAAGCGATTATTTCACAAGCGACAACGAGGAAATCACGTTTATCAAACTTGCTGTGCCTGCCGATTGGCGTGAAAACAATATTGTAAACCCAAAAATATACGCTTATAACGCCCATTTTGACAACGACAATCTCACAATCGCCGCATACGCAGAAAACGGCGAATATATTAACGAAGATTGGGAGAAAAACGCCGATTTTTACGCAATGCTACCATGTTTTTGCGTGTTGCTTGCACGAGAATGCAGCACAAATGCGGATTTTTCCGCCATGTTACTGGAATATGCGGAATCTCCGACCGTTGACCTGTTTGTCAACCTGCACGAGGATTTTTATCAAGCCCATAAATTTGACGAATATTCCCTTAAATACGCCGATTTAAGCAACTTTGACACAGCAAACATGACATCTTTTCGTGAAAATTTCAGTATAATTTCTGAAAACAAGAATATTGCCAACAGTGAGCCAATTTCCGAGATAGTTCCGTTTGGTGAGGGCGAATTTAATACGGAATATCTGCCGCTAATTCCGCAATTATCGGAAGAATTGCCCAAAACTGTGCAAAGCATATGCACGGCAATCACAGCTGGCGATGTGCTGTCAACCCTGTTTTATGGGCCCGCTGGAACTGGCAAAACAATGTCATGCAAATTGGCTTGCCAAGCTATAAAGTTGCCCATTTTGGAGATTATCAACTGCACGGAAAATTTGGACGAGTTTATTTTGGGGAAATTTTTACCGCAAGAGGATAAAATAATCTTCCGAGAAAGCTACGTTACAAAGGCGATTCGTGAGGGCGGTGCGGTCGTTTTTGAGGAAATCAACTTCGCAAAGCCGCAATATTTGGCGTTTTTGAACTCTTTGCTAGACGACAACGGATTTGTGCGGCTTGACAACGGAGAAATTGTGCGGCGACATAAAAATTTCCGATTTTTCGCCACAATGAATTTGGGATATTTCGGCACAAAAGAGCTGAATCAAGCCCTGTACAACCGTTTCAACGTTGTTGTAGAACTAGCTGCACTGGAGGACGATTTTATCATAAAAATGCTGACAACGCGCGTTCCGCAATGTGCCGATAAAGTCGAGAAAATGCTGGGCGTGTACCGCAAAATCAAGAAAAAAATCGAAAGCGAAGAGTTGGATTTCGTGATTTCGCCACGCAATTTGGAAAACTGGGCAAGGCTGGCAAAATACGAGGGCTACGTAAAAGCCGCCGAGAAAACAATCGTCCCAATCGCAAAAAGCGACCGCATTATGGAGAACACAATCAGAGGAATTATTATTTTGTACAAATGGGGGTAATTATGGATTTATACGAAGAGATTAAAAAAGCCGACAACGGCGACAAAAACGCACAAATGCTGGTTGCAAATTACATGATTTTTGAGCAAGGCGACGACATACCCAGCGATTGGGCGGAGCGAGCCATAAAATATTATGAATCCGCCGCCGAACAGGGCGAAATGGCGGCGTGTCTGAATTTGAGCGTGGTTTATCGGTTTGGTAAGGGCGTTCCGAGAAACCGAGAAAAGGTGTTTTTTTGGCTGAATAAAGCGGCGAAATCGCTGTATCCTGCGGCTTTTCGCTATTTGGGCTATGCGTTGGAGATTCCTGTGGGATATAACGATGTGTATGACGAAACGGCGGATTATAAGGCGGCTTTTTGCTATTTTTTCAAGGGTGCAATGCTGGACGATGCCGATTGTTTTTACAAAATGGGCGATATGTATTTTTCGGGAAAATACGTTGAAATGGACAAGGAATTTGCATTTAAGATGTACGAACATTCCAAGGAAGAGAGCGGATATTTGTCGGATAGTTTGGCGGTGCGGCTGGGCGAATGCTATTTTTACGGTATCGGCACAAAGCAGGACATTGAAAAGGCACGAGAATATTTTGAACATACGATTGAACTCGTGGAAGAGAAGTTGGCGGACGGCGAAAAACCGTTTTTCGTGATGTCGGCGTATAAGAGGGCGAAATTTTTGTTGAAATTGCTGAAAAATGAGGAGATTCCGCTACCAGCGGTTTCCGAAAAAAAGGCGGAATATATGGGGCAAAATGACGAAGAAATGTTCAAATATTTAGCAAAACGTGCGTTAAACGAGGAAAACGATAATAGCGACACTCTCGCAAACCTTGCAAATATGTACAAAAACGGGATTTTCGTTGATGTTGACAAAAAATTCTCGGAATTTTTGAGCAAAAAAAAGACAACCAACGAAAGCGAGGAAACTTAATGAAACTAGAAAAATCCGCCCAAAAAGCCCTTCGCCAATTCCAATGCGAGAAAAGCCGCAATATAGAGGAATCTTTCGCACGGACATTAAGCGAAAGCGAGAAAATCCGCCTATTTTTCATAAACGAAAATAGTGCTTTTACGGACGGCAAAAATATTGTTGTCGATCCCGCAATGAACGCTGTTTTTGCCGATAAAAAGGCACTTTTACAGGTGGAAAATTATCTTAAAATTTCGCATGAATTTTCCACCGATTTTTGGAACGCCCTTAAAATGCTGACCAGAGGGCAAAATATCCATGAAAGTCTGCATATTTTGTACACTGATTTTCCGTCAAAAATTGCCATGGACGAACGTGCAACCAGCAAATCTCGCAGATTAACGCTTGCATCAATCTACAATATCATAGAGGACGCTTTTGTTGAGGCGGCTGGTTGCAGCGTTTTTGATAATTTGGAACTGTTTTTGCAATTTAACCGACTGGCAACGTTATTTTGCAACAGCCCAGTTGAGGGAACGGCAAACCAAAAATTCCGAGAAATTTCCGAAAAAAGCGAGCGTGAAGAAGAACATCAAGCGGAACGCCAGCTTGTGCTTGATTTGCTGGAATATCTCAATTATATGGCGGAATTTTTACTATATCCAATGGTGGTGCAAGAGCCGCCGCACACAAACATCGCCCAATATGTGCAGCAAACCAAGCAACTTTTCTTGGACGGCAGCATTTGCGGCGAACCTAGCGAACGCTACACTTTCACGCAACGCATTTTTGACATAATTGAGCCGATTATCCCAAATATCGATTTTGAGGACGATGAATTTTTTCAAAAGATTCTGCGAAAGTTGCCAGGTTACGCCACGCATTTAGACGGCGACAAAAGCCTTTCCGCCCACAAAAGCAAGGGCAGGACGGCAAAAATTACACGCCGATTATTCTCCGATTTGGACGGAAAGCCGATATATACTGATTTTGGCGGTCAAATATACGTGCTAATTGCAGAATACGCCGCCGACAGGAAAAATTTACTGGAAATAATCACAATAAAGCCAGCAATAGTGCATTGGTCAGCCACGGAATTTGATTGTGCCGTCCTGCACAACAAGATAAAAATCATAGAAACTAAGCCAAAACCCAACCAAAATATGCGCCGTGCGTATCAAAATTTGTGCAGCAAATATCAAGCAAGCATAAACAGCTACAACAGCCGTTTTGCCCAACTTTTGAGGGCGAAAACCGATTTGCGAGAGGAAAAGAAAATTTTCGGAAATGGCATAAATTCGGCACGGCTGTCGGACACGAAAAAACGCTACTGGTACAAAAAAATCTCGGACGAGGGTTTGCCAGATATTGCGATAATGCTGTTGATAGACGGTTCTGGGTCGATGGCTGGCGGACGGCGAAATAGTGCGATAACTTCTAGTATGATTTTGCATGAAGTGCTGAAAACACAGGGGATTCCGCACACGATTGTCGAACATAGGGCTGGTTTTACCGAGCCGCTGGTTAAAATCAACATAATGGTAAGTTTCGGCGGCAGAGCGGACGAAAAGCTGAATATTATGTCAATTTCGGCAAAGGGCGACAATCGAGACGGACTGGCGTTATTTTGGGCGGAGCGGTATATTAAGCGGCATTCCAGCACCGAGCGGCGGTTGATAATCTCGGTTGCAGACGGTCAACCTGCCCACAAATACGACAATTATTATCCCCCAGTTTCCGCCAAAGATACCGCAAACGCCGCCGCAAAAATTATAAAACGTGGCACGGACATTGTCGCCGTTGCTCTGGACGATAGCGACAATTTTTATTGCTATGATGCTTTGAAAGAAATTTATCCAACCGTGGTGGCTTGCACGGATTTGCGAGAACTTACTGGGCAGTTGTTGGGGATTGTTTCTAGGGTTTTGTAGGAAATTTGCGAAAAATTGGGCGAATTTTCCCAATCCGCCCAGTTGGGAATTTCGCTACCGCATTTGTGCCGCCATTTTAAGGAGCATACAGGCAAAACAGTTGCAACGTATATTAACGAGGTAAAAATAGACGAAGTGAAACGGCTATTGGCGGCTGGCGAGGGTAGTGTTTTGGAGATTTCTGTGCGGTTGGGATTTTCTTCTGCTAAGTATATGGCGGCGGTTTTTCGGCGGGTTGTTGGGGTTGGCATTGGGGAATGGCGGAAGAGTGGTAGGTTATAGGATTTTTGTTTGTTTTTTGCATTAAAATAAAACGCTTATTTTGCGGTTGGGATATTATTGTTTTTTATTTTCGGTGCGTTCTGCAAGCAATTTGGCTATTATTTTATCTTTTTCTGCAAGTGCTGATTTCTGTTCCGCATTAGACTCCCTCAACGCCACCAATTCCATATCCCGTCTCCGCCGTTCATCTTGCTCTTCGCGCCATTTGCGATATTCTTCCTGCGTGGGGGCATCGGCGCTCAATTTAACCAACGTTGCAACTGCCATATTTATCTCCTCCTCTTGGTCGCAGATTGTCTTTATTAGCGTTTTATCTGCCAAATCTTTTTCCGTAAGAACCGCAAGCCATTTTTCTAGCATAGTCATGTCGTTTTTCAGCGTTTTAATCGATTTTGCGTAGGCTTTCATGTTTATGTAGTGCAATTCTAAGGCATCAGAAAATATTTCGCCTGTGGATATATCCGCTATTTTACAGCATTTGTGAACCTTGTCAACTTCGTTTATGTTCTGCGGATCTATCGGTTCGTTTATGAACGATACGCAAATTACAGGCGGCTGCGAGGAATAATCTTTGCTCTCTTTCAGCCAGGTTGCATAGGTATGTGCCCACGAGCGTATTGTCTTAAATTTCAATTCGTAAACACTATAAAGGTGCATTTCTATCAGAACTTTTGTGCCGTCGTCCAAAATGGCTATTATATCCAAAACTGATAGCTTGTCGTCGTCCGATCGCTTTTCTAAATAGGGGTTGCCTATGGTCAACGATTTTATTATGCGGCGAATACCCGCATTTTCAAACACCGCATTTAACAGCGAAATAAGGGCTTGCACTTCCGTTATAAACATCAGCTTAACCTGCCCGCCGGCAGGCGGGACGCATAATCTAGCCGCAAATCCATCAGTTGCGTAAAATCCAAATTGTCCAAATAGGTTGTTTTTTCGTTTTTCATTTCATTACCTCCTTTTGCTTATTGTACACTAAATTTAGAATTTCTACAACCCCTTGACAAACAGCTTTTTTCCCTATATAATCAAAAAAACATTGCTAAAACCAGAAAATAGGGAAAACATTGAAAGGGGTGCTAAAATGCTGTTAATACAGGAAAATCTAACGATTCGAAACGCCGTTTTTTCCGATGCCGTACAGTTGCGGGAATGGTGGGCAAATGGCGAAATAATGGCGAGTAGCGGATTTCCCAACGGGCTTGATACGAAACTGGACGAACTCCAAAACCGCCTAATAAACGCCACTGACAAGTTGCGGATTTTTATGATCGAACTGGACGGCGAACCAATCGGCGAAATGAACTACAAAACAGTTTCGCATTCAAATACGCATTCAA
>WRKK01000343.1 GCA_009782245.1 Defluviitaleaceae bacterium
CCCTACAATACGCCTCCCCGCCCGCCTGACGGCGGTCAGGTAGGGGCGACCGTCCTCGGTCGCCCGTCCCCCCACCCATAAATCGTTTAAGTTAATGACAGTAATATTATCCGCCCCTACGTTTATGTCGCTACTTGTTGGATACATCTTCTAAAAGGCAAAATGTAGGCAAAACTTTTTTGGAGGATTAACATGAAAACAGCGAACATTGTATTTATAGGAGCAGGCAGTATGTCGTTTGGTGTGCCCACTTTTCAGGATTTGTTTACCACGCCAGAACTAGCAGGTGCAGAATTGCGGCTGGTTGACATTGACCCCGAAAATTTGGAGAGAATGTACGGCTTGGCGTTAAAAATGAACGAAGTCTCGGGCTTAAATTTCAAGATAACAAAAACGGTTGACAGGCTACAAGCCTTACCAGGAGCGGATTACGTAGTAAACAGTCTAGCAATAGAGCGTTGCGAACTGTGGAAACACGATTTTCGAGTGCCGCTAAAGCACGGTATTAAGCATTGTTTGGGCGAAAACGGCGGGCCTGGTGCGTTGTTTTTCTCTATGCGGACGATTCCGCTTATATTGGAAATTTGTGCTGATATGGAAAAATTATGCCCAAACGCTTGGTTCTTAAATTTTTCCAACCCCGAAAGCCGCATTGTGCTGGCGGTCAACAAGTACACCAAAATAAAGTGCATAGGCTTGTGCCACGGAATTTTTATGGGGCAAAATTCCGTTGCCGATATTTTAGGCGTAGATTCCGATGAAATTGTTGTTACCGCCGCTGGGCTTAACCATTTTCAATGGCTTATGTCGATTCGCCGCAAAGCCGATAATACTGACTTGTATCCCGCATTGGCGGAAAAGGAAAAAACGTTTGACCCAACTTTTATGCCGTTTTCCCGCAAAATTTTTAGAACGTTCAACTATTGGCCAACTTGCTCGGACGACCACATGGGCGAATACTTGATGTATGGCTATGAGGGCGGTATGCACGGCTACGATTTTGATTGGGACGAACAAGAGCGCATAAATATGCGAAAAAATATTGCCGATATGGTCTCGGGGGCAACTGATGTTAAAGATTGGCTGCATAAATCTGGCGAAAAAGCCGTTGAGGTGCTAACTGCACTGCATACGGGCGTACAAGCCAATATTTCGGCGGCGATAGTGTACAACGGCGGGGCAATAACCAATCTGCCAACCGATTTAGCAGTAGAGATTCCCATAGTAGTAAGCGGTAGCGGCGTTAGCAAGGCACATATTGGCGATATGCCAAAAGGCACAGTCTCGCTAATGAACCTGCAAGTTGGCGCGCAACAGCTGGCAGTTGATGCCGCCGTTTTCGGCGATAAAAACCTAGCAAGGCAAGCGTTATTATGCGATCCCGTCATAAACGACACAAACGCCGCCGAAAAAATTCTTGAAGAATTGTGGGAAATTAACAAGCAATACATAAAATGCGTGATATGATAGGCTAAAGCAACCCAAAACCGTGGGGCTCTGCCCCACACCCCGCAAGGGACTTCGCCCCTTGACCCCGCAAAATTTTTGATTTTTAGTGGCAACGTCCCACGGTTTTGGAGATTTTGAGGTAAAAAATGACTAAAACATTGAAAATTCTGTTGTTGGCGGCATTTTTTGGGCTTGTTGCCTGTGGCGATGCCGATAATTCAACAGAAATGGGAGAAATTATGGGAAATATTGAAAATATCACAAACGCCGAAAACATACGGAACAGCCGTATTACTTCGGACGTACGAGTTTTTACCACCACCAGCGACCAGCAATTTATGTTCGCAGAAATGGACAGCACAACCGCTGTACCTACCGCTAATTTGGCGGACGTAGGCGAAGAAATCACGCTGAATTTTGATCAGCAATTTCAAACAATAGAGGGCTTTGGTGCATCTATGACGGATTCTAGCGCTTATGTTATGCACCAGCTTTCGGCGGAAGATATGGACAGGCTTATGGTGGAGCTGTTTAGCCCCACGGACGGGATTGGGCTATCTGTGTTGCGGCAAACGATAGGTGCAAGCGATTTCGCCCGTGAAATGTATAATTATGCGCCCGACCACGATACAACCCTCGCCAATTTTTCCATTGACTACGATAGAGAGCATATTATCCCGCTTTTGCACCGTGCAATGGAACTTAACCCACAGCTAATGATAATGGCATCGCCGTGGAGCCCGCCTGGCTGGATGAAGACAACTGGTAGCATGATAGGTGGACAACTTTTGCCAGAATATTACGAGGTTTATGCTGAATATTTTGTAAAGTTTATACAGGAATATGCGGCGGCGGGGATAACGATTAGTGCCGTTACGCCGCAAAATGAGCCGCTTTACGTACCTGGCGATTATCCAGGCAACTTTATGGACGCTGATATTCAGGCAAATTTTATAAATACGGCACTCGGCCCAGCGTTACGGGCGAACTTTCCTAATATTAGGCTGTTTGCCTACGATCACAACTGGGATAACACCGAATTTGCGTTGTCCGTTTTGCGGCAGGCTGGCGAATTTGTGGACGGCGTTGCGTGGCATCATTACGGCGGTAGCCCAGCCTCGCAAAGTGTTGTGTGGCGAGCGTTCCCAGAAAGCGAAGTGCATTTTACCGAGGGTTCTGGCGGCGAGTGGCTTTTGCCCTTTAGCAACTCGTTTTTTGGCTTTATTGACAACACTATCGGCGTGTTACGCAACCAAGGCAAAACCAAAATTTTGTGGAATGTCGCATTAGATCAAGACAACGGCCCGTTTATACCCGCCCCAGAGCGGCGTTCAACGGTGCATGGCATAGCCCGCATAAATACCGAAACTGGCGAATATACTTACAATCTGGAATATTATGTATTGTCGCATTTTTCCAAGTTTATCCGCCCTGGCGCTATCCGCATTTTTTCTAATATTGGAGAAAACCTCAACAATGTGGCGGTTGTCAACGAAGACGGCAGCACCGTTGTTGTTGTGCATAACGCCGCAACCGCCCAAAGAAACGTAAAAATAACCCTGGAAGATTACTCTTTTAGCTATGTTTTGTTGCCGCAATCAGCAACTACATTTGTGTTTGATACGGATTTGCGGTAAAGTATATTCAACTGAATTTTGGGCGATTTTTCCAAAAAAGGAGCGGCATAATGCCCGCTCCTTTTGTATTTTGCAGGTTTTATCGCCCTCTACCACGAGGCGGTGCGGCTCTATTTCCAGCATTTCCAACATTCCCGACATTTACCCTCATAAACACAGAACCCAACAAAACCTCGGAAATCCGCTCGCCGTCTACATACAGCAAATAACTTTCCCCAATTTCAAACACCGAACTAGAAAACGCCGATGCGGGGAACGAATTTTCGGCGACATGGCTTAACAGCAGATTTCCGCCGAAATCTCGCAATTCTACCAACGTGCCAGCCGCCAGCCGTTGCGGAAACGTAACCATCAAAACAGGCTGTGTTGAGCCAGCGTACACGCTTCTGACCGTGCCAGCGGTTATCAGTTCGCCGCCCGTTACCGTAAAAATGCCGTCCTGCTCAATCGCATCAGCCCCGAAACCGTGGGACGGTGCGGTTATTTGCAACAGTCCGCCCTCCAAAAATGTGTTGCCGTTGGAATCGATGCCGTCATTTAGGGCGTGTAAAACCACGTGTCCGCCAGCTATTCGCACGAACATCTCGGGATTTATGCCGTATCGTCCTCTTGTGCCGCCTGTCGGCTCGTTGCTGTCTCTGGCGTTGATTGCGTCATCTCGGGCAAAAATCGTGATGTTTCCGCCTA
The DNA here is from genome assembly GCA_009782245.1 of Defluviitaleaceae bacterium. Classification (GTDB taxonomy): domain Bacteria; phylum Bacillota; class Clostridia; order Lachnospirales; family WQUN01; genus WRKG01. The sequence goes on from WRKK01000343.1 coordinate 3,774, forward strand.
AAATCGTAATATTTAGCCCCTCGATGCCCTCGTAGCTGTCCAAAATGTGGATAACGCCGTCCGTTACGATAACCGAGCCGCTTGTCGTCATGCCGTCGTCCACCGCTGTGATTGTGAAGTTGCCGCCGTTTATCTCGATTGTGGTCTCCGCTTGCAAGCCATCGTCGCCAGCCGTGATTGTGAAGTTTCCGCCGTTTATCGTGATAAATCCACGCTCTGGGTCGTTTTCGCGGCTGGCACGGATTCCATCGCCCTCGCCGCCGCCGACCAGGTCAAAGTCGCCGCCGTGGATAATCACGCCGTCTCTGCCCTGCAAGGCGTTTCCATCCGTGGTAGCGATGTCAAAAACGCCGCCGTATATCGTCAAAACGCCCTGCGAACGCAATCCGTGCCGAAAGCCGCTCCGCACCGTCAAAACGCCCTCGCCGTCAATCCGCAAATTGGGCTGAATGTAGATTGTGGCGTTTGCGTTGTCGTCTGGGTGGTTCGTGCCGTCCGATACGGTGTTTTCGCCAAGTATCGTGATTTCCAGTTGTGCCGCTCGTGGTGCAAAAATGGCGAGTCCGTTTTCGTTGTGGATATTCACGCCGTCCAAAATAAGCCGCACAACCTCGTCCGCCGCATCAACCAAAATTTGCCCTGTTAATTCGCCTGTCAAAACGTACGTTCCAGCCGTGTTAATGGTCAAAATTCCGCTTGAAAACACTCCCTCGCTGGCGTTTATTCGGATAAATTCCGCTCCGTTGCCGTTGATTTGGGCGTTGTCGCCGCTGAGTGTAATGATTGTGCTTGCGGCTTGCGGCTCGGCGACCGTTGCAACTGGCTGAATTGCGGCGGTTGGGGTTTCCGCCGTTACGATTGTTGTGATTTCTGCCACTTCCGCTACTTCCACAACTTCTGCCACTTCCGCCACATTTGCCAAAGGCTCGTCAAGTGGATTTGCCGCATTAGCACAACTTGCCAGCACCGCAAATCCGCCAACCGCCGCTAAAATCAAGTTTTTTATGTTTTTCATAAATGCACTTCCAATCTAACCGCCCAATCGGCGGTAAGTACAGCTTAACACTTTTGTAATAATTTGTCAATATTTTTTTAACTTTTTTGCGGCGTTACCAAATTTTTCCCATAAGCAAGCGTTAAACCTGCGAAAATCGCCGATATTTCAAAAATGCCAAAGCATTCAGCGAAACCGCTCCCATAAGCAACACCGCCGACACAAAAACCACGCCCCAAGACGTGTCCATTATCGCCGACCAGTCCTCAATGCGAACCAAGTAATTTTGGTAGACGATTTGCAAAAGTATCGCCACGGCACACGCCCCAAGGCTGAAAATGGCGTAAATGTTCCAATTTTTGGCTTGGTTTTGCTATGCTTATTGTTGGAGCAATCCACGCCGATAAGCCTAATATAAGGCTTGCGATGTTTAGCCATGCGTAACCCATTTTTTTAACCCCCTTTTTTAGAAAACTTTCGTTATTTTACGGCATTTTTCGCCTTTTTGCCAAGTTTTATACTTTCCTTGGAAATCCACCGCCCATAGCATTATACAACATAATTTTCTGCTCGTCAATTTTTTTGAAAATTTTTCGCAATGCCAATTAATTTAACATTTTTGTAACAATTTGTCAATCTGATAAACAAAACTCATATTCATTTCATAATCTTCGCTCGAGCATTCCTATCCGCCACAAGCCGCAAAATCTCCGCACATTGTTCGGGAATCTTCGCTCCCTCGTTGCCTGTTGCATTGCCAATCGCAAAAATAATCCGCTGAATCTGCTCATCGTAATGCACCAACGAATTGTGCAGCATGGGATCGCTGTACCGCAACACATCAGCGATTTTTTGCAAATTTTCGGCATTTTCGGGAAATCGTCTTGCCAAACTTTCCACATCGGCGTGCATTAGCCGTAGAACTGCAACATTCTGCTTAATTTCGGCATCTCTTTCTTGTATGACATCGAAGCCGCCTTTGATTAGCACCAAATAAACGCCAAAAACCGCCGCCAGCAGGATATGCAAAAACACAAAAACTCTCAACGGAAATCCTCCGTATCAAGCACTTTCTCGCACGACAAATATTGCCGACAGCGTAACCTGCAAAACCAAATATCGCCAAGCCACCATCGGAAAAGCCACCAACCACGGGGCTTTTTTCAGTTTTCCCACCACATAAAAACTGCCAAACGCCACGCTGCCAATCCCAGCAAGCAACAGCACATACGCCAAAATAAACGTCGCCGTTATCGGCACAACCAAAAACAACGCCGTTGCGACTATTCCTGCAATAATCGCCAATATCATTATAATTCTTTAATTTTTGAAATCCATGAAAATTCATCCTAAACCTTAAAACCTTGGGGCGCTGCCCTCCGCCTGCCAGTGGGCAGACAAACCCCGCAAGGAGCACGCCCCTCCCGCCTGCCGGCGGGCAGGTGACCCGCTAAATTTTTTAACGGTTTTTGGTGTTAATTTGATGGTTTATGGGTTAAATTTGCGGTGGGCATTTTGTAGGGGCGACCGACCCCTGCCCGTCCGTTAGGCGGGTCGGTCGCCCGTTTTCCCATTCCGATGTCGCCCGTTTGCCAGTTTTGATTATCGCCAAATTGCCACAATATCAACCCCCGCCCAACATCTCCTCCATCAACACAGCTTGCCGCAATACATCATCATAACTTTGCACCCGCACATCAACATTACCCACACAATCGCCAAAAAACTGTATAGATTTCAAAAAAGAATCATCGGCTGGCAACTTTTGCAGGTTGTCTTTTTGGGCGACTCTTATGCGAACCGTTGGCGGAAAATCGGCGGGTGCTGTTAGGATTCTGTCGGTGAAGATGCTGCCTTTACTGCCCCATATATCAAGGTTACAGCGGTAATCGTTATCCATTCCAAAAGAAAGTTGGGCTGTTGTGCCGTTTTCGTTTGTCATTGTGGCGTTGCCGAATAAATCTACCGCAAAATTGGGGCTGTAATTTAGGTTAAAATTGGCGATTTTGGCGGTTTTACCCAATAATATTGCCGCTAATTTTACCGTATATCCGCCGCAATCCAGCAATGCACCGCCGCCCATTTCTTTGCTGTATCTAAAATCATTTGTCCCCCTAAAAGGAAAGCCGAAATCTATTTTTATCAAGCGGGTTTCGCCGATTGTGCCTTTTGCCAGCTCTTCCTGTATGTAGGCTATTTGGCTGTGAAATTGAAACATATAATTTTCGTGGACAGCTAAATTGCTGGCTTTGGCTATATCGAGCAATGTTTGCGTATGTTGCAGATTGGTTGTAAACGGTTTTTCCAGCAAAATATGCTTGCCGTTTTTTAGGGTTTTTTTTGCCCAGTCAAAATGCAACGCTGGCGGCAACGGAATATACACGCAATCCGCATCGCTGGCGAGTAAATTTGTGTAGCCCGCTATAACTTTTCCGCCGTATTCCTTACAAAAATTTTCCGCTTTACCCTGCTCTTCCGCAAAAAACCCGCCGCCGTGCCATTCGTCCGCCGTAGCAAAGGCAACCCCAACAAACTCAAACAAACCACTTTTTTTTAACGCTGGCATAAACCGCCTAAAAGCTATTTCCGACGGACACAATACGCCTATTTTCATAATCACAACTCCTTTCAACTTCAAAACCGTGGGGTGCCCGCCTGACGGCGGTCAGGCTGCCCCACACCCCGCAAGGAGCGCGCCCCTCCCGCCTGCCGGCGGGCAGGTGACCCGCAAATTTTTTATTAGGTCAATTAACACATTCCAATTCCAACAACGACAACAAATTTCGCAACTGAATATTAACCACATTGTTAGTTTGAATAAGGCAGCACAAAGTGTGGTAAGTTAGCCAAAAATAGCCATTTAGCGGGACAAAATCGGCTAAATCTTTTTTGTCAACCTCTATTATTGCGTTGCGGTTTTGCTCGTGGTAAAAACGCCCACCCTCTTCGGACATAACCACATCATACAGCACTTTGTGCTTTTTTTCAAGAGAACTTAGCATAAATTTTGCGAGATTATCGGGCTGTTCGCCTCTTTCTAGCTGGACGGTGGGGGCAAGTTCTATGTGGTCAAAACAGCCAATTTCTGGCTTTGCTTGCACTAAAAATTCTTTTGTGCCGTTTGTTGTGGCGGAAATTAGCCCAAAAAAAGCCGTTCCGCAAGCCTCGAACAGCGGCTGGCTCCAGCGGCTTACTTCACGACCCTCTATTGCAATATCACAAAAAATTAGGCTAAACGGGTATTTTTGCTTATGCTGAAATGTTTCCGTTTCTGTTTCTGTTTCCATATTTTTGTTTTTGCTAAATTCCCAGTTTTGCAAGCTGTACAGCGGTACAATTTGCCTGGTTTTGGTTGAGAACATTTTGTAATTGTTGAAATATTGGTAAATTTGCGAAAAGGCTTGTGGCTGATAGCCGTTTATTATCGAGGTTAGCAGCGGCGAGTTTACCGTTTCAAAATTTTCAAAATTTTTCGTATCTTCGCTATTTATGGGATTTTTCAGCAAATGAAACGGTATACAGGATAGCACGGTGCGGGTGTCCATGTTGACAAGGTTGTCAATTTTCATAAGCGATTTAATTTGCCCTAAAGTTAGCCATTTATGCACGGGGCTTTCTTCGATTTCGGTGGCGGTGTCAACCATAATTATAATGTTTCGGTTGCGTTTGTGTAAAAATCGTGAAGATTGCTCTGATTGAATTTGGTCAACCACGACTGCGTGTTTTTTTGAATCCAAAAAATAATCCAAAAACCGCGGGGCATTTCCGCCGTGTTTTTGCGTAAAGTTGCTTTTTGTTGCCTGTAATGTTGGCGAAATTTGTACTTTGTTAATGTTGCCAGGCTCTATTTTTGCCTGCATAAGCATATGGACAACGCCGTTTATTTCTTTGCATAATATCCCCAAAAAGCCGATTTCGTTTTGTATGATAATGGGCTGTTCGATAATTTTGGTGGTTGTTTGACTATTTTGGTCAATTTGCCGACAGCCCGCAATTTGGAAAAAACTGCGGTTTGCATTAACAATTTGCCCCACAGATTCATCGTAAAACCAATTTGTTTTGGCAAGCGTGGTTTTTTGTATGTTTACGGCGGTTTTTTTGTTTAGTTCTGCTACCCAGTGCAAAATTGTTTCTGTTGAGTGTACGCCTGTTTTTGTCAACCACGATTGCATTAGGCTGCTAATTGTTTTGGTCGTATTCATTTTTTGGCTCCTCTTTTTCCTTTGTGTTTTCTTCTTTGTTTTCTTCTTTTGCAAAATTTATTTTTTCGTCGATAATTACCAGCGGTCGGTGCATACTGCGGTTATTTATGGTAAGCACGTATTCGCCGATAATTCCCAAAAAGAAAAGCTGCACCGCGCCCAAAAAGAATATCCCAATTATTATCGAGGGAGTTCCCGCATCAAAAGCGTCCCAAAACAGTAATTTTTGCACCAAAACTACGGCGGCAAAAATCATGCAAAAAAAGCCGATAACAGCACCAAAAAAGGTAGTTAATCGGAGCAACATTTTGGTGTTGGAAGTAATAGCCACCATAGCGGCATCGTATCTGCCCCAAAAATTTATATTAGAAAAGCCACGCCCGCCCTCTTCTTGGGTAACGGGCACAATTTTAATGTCCTTTACGTATTCCGAGACAATTCCAGGCAAGTAAGGTTGCGGGTCTTGGATTTGGTGCAAAACGTTTACTATATTTTTGTCGTACAAGCCAAACGCCGATATTCCCTCAACTTCGCCGCTTTTTGTAAGCCAAGAAAGCAGCTTATAATAAATTCTTCTAAGAATTTTGATAAAAAAACTGTTATACGAATTTTTGCGCTGCCCCATTACAGCCCGATAGCCGTCTTCCCAATGCTTAACAAAATCGGGCAAAACTTCAGGGGGATCTTGCGTATCGCCATAAATTAAAAAAGTTGCGTCAGCGTTTTTGCCCAACAGTACGCAAGAAAACACGTTTCTAAAAAAGCCGAAATTACGCATATTGCGCGCGCCTTTTACTTTTGAATCCGCCGCGCACACCGATTTTATTTTGTCCCAAGTGTTATCTGGCGAATAGTCGTCCACAAAAATTATTTCATAATCGTAGTGGGGCAAATCTTTTGCAAAAATGGCGGTCAGCCGCTGGTGCATATCTTCTATGCTGTTGGAATCGTTATAGCACGGAACTACTACAGATATTTTTTTCACAGTTTAATCCTCCAAATTTTATCAACTTCAAAACCTAGGTGCTGTGGAGAAATTTTGGTAAACCCTATGGAACGGGCGGGTGGGGGCGAACGTCCCCGCCCGCCCGTTCCGATATTTCTACAAAACAGTCTAAAATTAATACAACCCAACATTCCCGCTAAACGCAAACGAAAACCGCAGCTCCGTATCAGTTGGTAAAAGATACTCGTCGTGGGTACGTGCGCCCCAGGTGTTGTCGCCTGCAATGCCCATTTGCATTAGGTTTACCCGCACAACTGTGTAGTGGATTGCTGGCAGTTCGTAATGGTGCATTGCGTTTTCTAGTTCGTGCGGAGTGTACGGCAATGCAGAAAACTCCAGATTGCCGCCGTTTTCGCATTTTGAGAATACTATCCCGTGCCCGTTGTCGTCCGTCAATTTTGCGTATCTTACGCCAACTTTGTTGCCGCATTCCTGCGGAACAAGATAATCCGCCATGTTGTCGGCTACTTTGTTGCGGTAAACTCCCAGCTTTGAGCCTGTGATTTTGTCAACGTATGTTTCTTCGGGGCCCAAGCCATACCATTCTAGGTTGTCATAATCGGCGCTAAACTTGAATAACATTCCAAACTCTGGCATTGGCGGCAAATCTTTTGTTGGGCAGACCATGTCAACCTTAATTGTGCCGTTTGCGTAAACCGTATATGTAACCTCGCATTCGCTGGCTGGAGTTGTCGCTAAATTGTAAACGTACGTTATAATCACGCTTTCGGCGGTTTGCTGTATATTTTTTATGGTAAATCCGCTGTGGGCTATGTTCATGCTCGCCGTTTTCCATTGAGAATAGCGAATCGGCATTTTGTTAGCAACGTCGTTGTCGGTCGGCGCACGCCAAAAATTGGGTAGCGGCACTTTTTCGATCATCTCACGACCCGCATAATTATAGGAAGTAAGCCCAGCGTGGCTACGTGCGAAAAGTGCGGTAAACTGCTCGCCTTTTACGCCGATGTTGTTACCATTGTTGATTAACTGCAATTTTTGTAAAGTGTTCACGTTTGCCAGCGAACCCTCTAAATTGGGCAATCTTCCCACTTGATGCTCCGCTTTGTGAACCCGCTGCCCAAATGCGACTTCGTGCCCACGTTTTGCCCAGTCGGTGTCCTCTTTCAGCGTACACGAGATTGTTATTATTAGTTCGTCCGCCTGTTTTTCGCTCTCGTCTTGCCCAAAAAGTATTGCCATTCCGTCAGGAAAAATCTTGATTTCCTGCTCGGAAAGCGGCGGAACGTCCACGTCAACCAGTTTTTGAAAGTAAATTTTGTCCAATGCGGAAAAAATAACGGTAAAATCGTAATCTTTGGTGGATTTGAACAAATGCTTGTTTTTCACGGTAAAGGTTTGGTGTTTCTCGTTGACGGTTATTTTTATCGGCTGATAATTAAATTTTACCGTTTGCATTTTTGGAGACGGGCGGCGGTCGCCGTAAAAAATACCGTTTCCGCTAAAATTGTAATCGCAGGGGCGGTCGCCAAAATCGCCGCCGTACGCTTGAAACGGCTTGCCGTATCTATCTTTTTTAACGATACTTTGGTCAACGAAATCCCAAATAAAGCCGCCTTGGTAGCGTGGCTGCCGCTCCATTAACTCGATGTACTTGTGCATTGCACCGCCAGAATTTCCCATTGTGTGCAAATATTCGCACAAAATGCAGGGTTTTTCGGTGTTTTTTTGCAAAAAGTGCTCTAATTCGTTGGCGTTTGTGTACATTTGCGTGTACATATCTGTCGTGGCGGGGTAGCTGGGATCCCAGTGAACGCCCTCGTAATGCACAAGCCGCGACGAGTCGAGTTTGCGGTATAATTCCGCCATTTCTAGCATTATCGGGCCGCCGTACGATTCGTTGCCCAGCGACCAAATTATCACGGACGGGTGATTTTTGTCGCGCTGATACAGGTTGTTCACTCTGTCAAGGACGATTTCCCGCCATTCTGGGCGGTCGCCTGGCAGGGCAAATTCCATGCCCTCAAGGCGGGCTTTTTCCCATTGTGCGTGAGTTTCCAGGTTGGTTTCGTCAATCACGTAAATTCCGTATTTATCGCATAATTCGTAAAGATAGGAATCGTTTGGATAATGCGAAGTCCGCAAAGCGTTGATATTATAGCGTTTCATGGCGATTATATCTTGTTCCATTAATTTTTTTGGCAACGCGCGGCCGCTGTAACACGAGAACTCGTGCCGATTTGTGCCGTAAAACTCGATTCGCTTGCCGTTTATGCACATTATCCCGTCAATCAACTCGAAGCGGCGAAAGCCCACTTTTTGGCTGATTGTCTCGTAAACGTTGTAATCGGCATCGCAAACTTGGATTATTAGGGTGTACAAATGCGGAAACTCGGCGCTCCACAGCTTGGGATTTTTTATCGCAAACGTGGGATTTTTTTCGTCGGATTGCTTAATGGGAACTAAATCGTAATCAAGCGGCTCGTTTTCGTAAAGCAGTTGATATTTCAGTTTGGCGGGTTCTGTGCAGTCGCGAAAATCGGGCGTTACGGTAAGCAGCCCGCCCGAAAAATCGGCAGAAAGCGTGGTTTCGATTTTCAAATCCCAAACATGAATTTTGGGAATAGCGAACAGGAAAACATCTCGAAAAATGCCCGAAAATCGGAAGAAATCTTGATCTTCCAGCCAAGTAGCGGCGGTATAGCGAAAAACCTGCACAGCCAATTTATTTTCGCCGTCTTGGATATGCTCGGAAAGGGCGAACTCGGACGGCGTGAAAGAATCGGTTGCGTAGCCGATATAATGCCCGTTCAGCCACAAAGCGAACGCCGCCTCAACGCCCTGAAACGAGATAAACAGCGGCTTGCCCTGCATAGTTTGCGGCACGGTAAAATATTTTACATACGATGCAACAGGGTTAAAATCGTCGGGAATCTCGCCAGGTTCAAGCTGCGCCAAGCCGTCCCACGGGTATTGAATGTTGACATATTGCGGCACGCCGTGGCCCTGCATTTGAATGTGCCCAGGGACAGTGATGTTATCCCAGTTTTTGCAGTTATAATCTGCATTGTGGAAGTTTTGCGGTGCAAGGGTGTAATTTTTGGCATGGTGAAACTTCCAAGTTCCGTTTAACGAAAAACGGGAATTTCCGCCGTCCGACATAACATAAGTGTGGTCGGAGTGTGCGGCCAGTTGGTTCTCCCTAAAATAGGTTGGGGAGGTTACATTGTTAAAGTTAAAAGACATTTTAGTTGCTCCTTTTTATAGGTTTATTTTTTGGTGCATTTTGGTTGTTTATAAAGTGGCGAAACCTATGATGTTTTTGGTGGATTTTCGGTTGGCTCGGTTGGCTCGGTTTGTTTGGCTAATTCGGCGGCTTTTTGTTGCAGTTCGGTTAGCAGTTGCGGAATTTGTTTTGTTGCCATATTCCAAGCCAAAGGTAGCTGTATATTTTCATAGCCATGAGCCGCCACGTTTCTAAAGCGGACTATATCTTTCCAAGGGATATTATTAGAAAAAGCGGATTTATCGGTTTCGGCAACGTTTTTCATAAGTTCGCCTAAATTTAGTATTGCGTACACAACCGCCATATTTAGTATAATGTCTTCTTCGAATTGTTCCCAAGTTTTTGATTGCGTAGCTTTAATAATGATGCGGCAGTATTTAATCATATGGGAAATAAAATTCCAGTGCCTATCTTGCATAAAACCACCGCAAATCTTTTTTTACATTAGCCATAAATCTATCCTCTGGCTCTGCACGGTTTATCGACCACGACGTAAGTATGTCAACCTTAACGCCAAAGGTTTCTTCTAGTTCATCGTAAAGGTCAAAAAATTCGGTTATTATCCCCTCATCAAAGTCAACAACTAAATCAATATCGGAAGTGGGGGTTTGCTCGTTTCTGGCGTAACTGCCGAAAATGGCGGCTTTTTGTACTGGATATTGCTTTAATATTTCGGTTATGGTTTTTGTTAGGGTTTCTGTGTTCATTCAAAAACCTCCTGTGGTTAAAGTTTTTTTGGTTGCGGAATGTAATGTCAATTTGAGCGGTTCTAAATTTCGCTCATTTTTACAACATTTCCAGTTGCCAAGTCTTTTTCCGCTTGGTCAAGGTAGTATGCGTCTTCTTCGGTAACTATGTCTGCCCAGTCGTCGTCTGGTAAAAAGTTGTTGATAATGTCTTCTTTCATATTTTAACCTACCTCTCCATCAACTCCTCAAACAGCACGTTGATTTTATTGTTATACTCCTCAAAATCAACATTCATAACAGGCACTTTGCCGTCCATGAAATCTTGCATACCTTGCAGTAAGCCATCTTCGCTGTTTTCGCATAAATACCCACCATGCTCCTCCATAAAAGTAGTAGGACCCGCCACTCTGGTGCTAATTACTGGCACACCCAAACTATCCGCCTCGGTTATTACTAGTCCAAAACCCTCATAAAATGACGATAATATAAACAAATCGCATTGCTTTAACAGCGGCATCGGGTTGCTTAGTGCCTGTATTACGATTATATTTTTGGCGGCTTTTATGCCTCTTGCCTTGTTTACTGTTTGTTGGAACAATGGCCCGTGTCCACCCAAAATAATCAAATATGACATTGGGTTAGTTATATAAAATCTTTCAAAAGCATCTATAAGACGCATATGCCCTTTTTCGTTAGAAAAACGCCCTATTGTTATAAATACCCTGCTGTCGGACGATAATATTTCCTGTATTTCTTCCAAAGTAAACGAGCATTTTGTGTCTTCGTCAAAAGCAAACTCTTCCTCGGCACGTGCTAAAATACCTGCATGGTTGTGAAAATTGCGAAATTCTACCATTTTTTCGCCGTCGTTGGTGGTTAGTGCCTTGTTAATTTTCAAAATATCATCACTTACATTGGCTACTACGTCAAACTCGCTATATACCTGGGCGGCATCGTATTTAACGTTGTTTCTGTGCTTAATTTCTGCTACCATGTCATTGTGTAGCCAAATCCAACGCTTGCTGTCGGAATAATTTATTGCCAACGTTGAATAACCCGAATATCCGTCATACATCAAAGCATGAGAAAACGGAATATTCCCAAAATTCTTTTTCCATTCACGTCTGTACAGCTGTGCTAATAAATTTTGCTCTTTGGGCGAAAGTTTCGCTTTTCTGCTGAACTTGGACATAACTTTACGCTCTGCTACTGTAGGCACTTCAAAGGTTGACATTGATATTAGCGGGATATGCTGCGGAATTTTCTGCAGGTTAGCTTTTGTTGTCTCGCTAAAATGCCGCCTGTTAAAGCAGTTTATATAGTTGCGTTTGGTTAAATCTATGTTATCGTAAAAATTTAGTACAGAGGTTGTTACGCCGTTTGCGGCAAGTCCGCCGCCGAAAACAAGCACATTCGGCTTGCCGTTTTGCGGTGCGGCTTGCGTGGCAATTTCGCCTTTGCCTAGAAAAATATATTGGCAAATATCATGGGCGGCTGTGCCTTTTTCGTAGCCGCAACATTTGTCGATTAAGGCGGAATAATCGGGAACATTGCCGCTGTTGATAACGGTCAGCAATTCGTCAATATTTCGTGCTTTTTCAAACGGCAAGTCGTCAATTTCTACATAACAATCTCGTTCGGCTATGTATTCCTCTAAATCGTACACAAAAAGAACCACTTTTCGGCGAGTAATTGCAAAATCGTACATAACGCTGCTGTAATCCGTAACCAAAATATCGCAAGCGTTCATAATTTCGTAAGTTGAAAAATCGCTAGGAAAATACTTTATGCGGTTATACTGCGAAAAATCTATGTCGGTTGCCGCAAGATGGTGCAGATTCACTAGCATTACTTGGTTGTCGGTCAACTGGCTGTCTAGCTGTGCAAAATGCTCTAGCATTAGTTCTACATGGTCTCGCCGCTTTTCCAAGTTTGTGGTGGTTTTCATGTAGCTACCTCTGTATGTTGGCATATAGCCTATAACTTGTTTGTTTGCCAAATTTAGCTTGTTTTTCACCTGTTCACGATTTTTTTCGTCAAATAAAATATCATTTCTGGGAGAGCCAGAAAGCAAAAATTTTCCGCTATAAATGTTATCCAACATATACGATTTGCGGAATATATCTATCATGGCGGGACCCGTGCAAAGCAGATAATCGGCGACAAAAAAGTTTTTTTGCGTATTGCCGAAAGATACAATTTCGTCTTTGTAATCTCTGCCCAGCGTTTTTAGCGGGAAACCGTGCCATGTATTAAGGTAAACCTGCCCATCTTTTTTGATAAACTCAAACGGAAAAGTGTTATCGGTTACTAAAAATTTTGCGGTTTCTAATGTTTTCCAGTATCTGGTGGTATCTTTTACAATTATTTTTACCTTTGCCAAATTGTGCTTGGCTAGAATTTTGCCAATAATTTCAACATTATCTTTCTGTACGGACAAAAACACGCTAAAGCGGCTGTAATCGGGTTTTGCCAGTTCTCGGATAATATTCAAAATATTGTCGTTAATATCCTTGCTACCGTGCAACGATTCCAAAAATATTGCGTTTTCCCAAATTTTCCCGTTGTTTTGGTGTTTTACAATCATGGATTGATTGCTGGCATCGTTGGCGTATTTCCGATAGACATCTAACACTTTCCACGCAGCACCCGCCAATGGCATAGCTATTGCATACAGGCGTTTCTCCATTTTGGGCGACATATACATTCGCATATTCACAAGCCGCCTTTTCGTGAGATATGTGTTCACTTTCTGCTGCAAGCCACTCCCCTTAGCATCATGCCGCCGCACAAAATCCTGCCATTCCCCAGGATAATACTTATTAAGCACCTCAAAAAGCTGCTTAACATACTTCTTAGACAAGCGGCGTTCTGCCTTGTTGTTAAAAATAGAGCCAATAAACCCCTTATAACCACCCGCACCAACCTGCATCCACAACAACTGCTCCTTAAACAACTCAAAATCGCCAGTTTGCTTGTAAAACTGGGCTATTCTTTCGCAGAAGAGGGGCTGATACAGTATGCTGTCGTTGTAAGTTTTGGTAATACTGCCCTCGCGGCCCATGCGGACACGCACCAGCGGCTCGCGGATTTGCTGAAGATTTTTCGCATAATACAAATACATACTATTAAAATTGCGGTCTTCAAAACGGAGCAAATCCTCGTCAAAAAATATGCTGTTTGCTTGAATAATCTCCCGTTTGTATAGCTTGTTGCACACCATACGCATTATATTTAGCATAATGGCGGGGTCTTCAAAAATGCTGGTGCCGTTTTCTATGTTGTGCTGATATTGTGCCTTTGTTTTCTCGTTAGCTATCAGTACGCTGCTGCCGATATTTAGGTAGCCGCATTGCACCAAATCAGAATCCCGCCTTTCGGCGGTGTTGTACATCGTTTCAAACATTTTGTAGCGGACATAATCATCGCTATCCACAAAGCCAATATATTTGCCCGTTGCGTGTAGCAAGCCCAAATTTCGGGCGGCAGAAACGCCCTGTTTCGGCTGGTCAAAAATACGCAACCTGTCGGGATATTTTGCGTTATAGGTCGCCAAAATTTCCGCCGTCTCATCGGTGGAGTTGTTGTTGACTACGATAATTTCCAGTTCTTCCTTTGGTAGGGTTTGGTGCAGTAGGCTATCCAAACATTCCCGCAAATACAGGCTTGTGTTGTAGCACGGGACTATTACGCTAACTTTTATCATTTCAAGATTCTCCTTTTTGGCTAGGTTTTGTTGGTTTTGGTTACATTCGTTCAATTTTTTTGGATTTTGTAGGGGAACGGGCGGCGTTGTTGTGGCGGACGTTGTTGTGGCGGGCGACCGAGGACGGTCGCCCCTACGAGGGGGGGCGTTTTTGTAG
>WRKK01000344.1 GCA_009782245.1 Defluviitaleaceae bacterium
CTGTTATGGCTTGTACTGCTTTTGCACAAGCCATAATTTTGTTTTTGGGAATAGGCTTGGCGGTTTTTACCGAAAGCATTGGAATATCGCCGCCATGCACCCGCACCGAGGTTGCTATGTTGCGGGTTGGGTTGGTTATTTCTTCCTTTGCGTAGGTTTCGCCTATTTTGCAGGCTTGCCCTTTGACGGTTATGTTGGTTTTGTCGGTTTGCTGGCTTTCTACTGTTAGTTCGCAGCCTAGCGGACAGCCAATGCACGTTATAATGTCAACACAAAGCATCTCGTTATTCATTTTTGTAATCTCCTAAAATATCAATTTGGCACATCGCCATTGTGTTAAGTGCCTCTATGTGGCTTTTTGGCGTTACACCCGCGCAACAATCGGCATTTACGGCTATTTGCACGGTTGGCAACATATTTTTCAGCATTATCGCATTAGAAACCACGCAAACATCTGTGCACAAGCCGATAATCTCAATTTTATAGTCAAAAGATACGTTAATATCGTGGTCAAAAGTTAGCAGGTTTTGCTGTTCTTGCGGTGGGGTATAGCAATATTCTTCCAAAAAACGTACCAAAGCGGTACTGCCAAAAACTGGCTTTTTTATTATGCTATCAGGAATCTTATCTGTGGTGCGTTTGGTGGAATTGTTTTGCCACGCTGTTATAACGGGCTGGCTGATTTGCCAGCCGTGCGTGTCTTTAATGCAATGCTCCACGGGCAATTTTTTGCCCTCGGGCGTTTGCAAGTAGTTTGGCGGGTGCGTATCTTGTGTAAACAAAATAAGTTCGTTTTGCGAGTCCGCTATCCTTTTAACAACGTTGGGAACAATCGCAACCGCCTGTTGTGTGCCTAAACTGCCATCGATAAAATCGTTTTGCATATCTACAACAATTAAAATTTTGTTCATAATTTTAGCCTTTCACATATTGGATTTTTAGGCGTTTTTCCTGAAAAATAGCCCTTTTATGTTGCTGTTGGGTTTTTTAGTAGATGCGTTTATTATCAACTCTTCCAAAAAGGCGAACATTGCAATAACGCACAAAATAAGCAACAATATGTTTATGTTTAGCAAGAGGTACAATAATGGGAACAAGAACAACGCAAAAGCGATAAATTTGTTCGCATATGTATGTAATACAAGTATTTCCCTAAAGCGGATAAACCCAACCGCTATTGAAATAAAGCGTATTGCCAGCAACAGTGCAATCCAAGCGATAAATACTGGCGAAAATTCGTCCACGCGCGGCAATATCCTAAACAGGGCAATTAGCCCAAACAAGAAATCCGCCGAGCCGTCTAATGCTGCGCCTAGTTTGCTAGTTGTGTTGGTGTAGCGGGCTATCGGGCCATCTATCATATCAGTAAGCCCCGCCAACGTGTACAATAGCATAAACCCGAATGTAAACGGCTCTAATACTAGTAGCGGCAGACACAAAAAAATTCTCATAATCGAAAGTGTATTTGGTATGTAACGTACAACTTTCCTTGACATAGTCATAGTATAAACCCCCTTAAATAAACCTTTTTTGGAACAATTTTGGAACAATCAGCAAATTTCTGCTGTAAAAACGGTGTGCTCGGCTGTTGTGCCGATAATGTACAGCGTGTTTTGGTGCTGTTTACATTCTACTAATATTTGCTCGCCAATTTTTGCTTCGGCTAGATAGTTAAAATGCACCTGTTGCCAGTTGGTGGGTGCGTTTTGGGTTTTGGGATTTTCGGCGGCTGGCTGGGATATTTTTTCTACTACGTTAGCTATTAAGTTGCCGTATATTGCGTTGTTCATGTGATAATTTACGTCTGTTTCGCTAAACTGCACGGTATGCGTATAAGATGCTAGTGTTACGGCATTTTGGGGCAGTTCAAATTTTTTTACCTCTAGTTGTACATCTAACAAGCCGTGTGCGGGAATTGTTACTGGCAACGCCTTTGGTCTGCGAACCCGCCGCTCGGCTACATCGATAAGCACCCACAAGCCCGTCCATTCGGCTATTTTAGTACCGTTGCAATCGTACAAATCGCCGTTACGCCTAAATGTGCCTTTTGTAATTTCCGCTGGCCATGTGCGTATTGTTGCCGTTTGCTTGAACTTAGCCCATTGCATAATGCGAACAGAAAACCGTTGCAATACAAACGTTATCCCCAACGGAATAATAACATCTGTACCAATGCCCAATTTTTCGGCATTAGCACCAGCCGCCAAATTTATATGCTGTAACAATGCGGTCAGCGTAACATCTCCTCTAGCGTTAATGTCGTAAAAACTAAAAAAAATGTCGTTTTTGTGTATCATTCTGCACACTCCTTTTGTACTAAGTCAACTTCAAAACCGTGGGGCGCTGCCCCACACTCCGCAAGGAGCGCGCCCCTTGACCCGCTAAATTTTTAATGGTTTTTTGCAAATTACAAGTATGTTTCGCAAATTGTTTGGTATATAAAATTGTTGCAAAACCAGTAATACTGCCCTTGACCCGCTAAATTTTTAGCTAAGTTCATTCAGCCAAACAGCGGACATTGCATCACTAGGCATTTCCCAATCGCCGTGCGGCGACAGGCTTACAGAGCCAATTTTAGGGCCGTCGGGCGAACAGTTTCGCTTAAATTGTTGCGAAAAAAATCTTGTGTAAAAAGTTTTTAGCACGGTTTTTAGTTCATCACGGTGGTATTTGCCGCTAAATGCGTAACAGGCAAGTTCCAAAATAGTTTTTGGCGAATGACCTTTGCCGATCATGTGATACAGAAAAAAGTCGTGAAGTTCGTACGGGCCTAAAATATCTTCGGTAGACTGTACAACGGCGGATTTTTCGGGTTTTCCTGATTTGCCCGATTTTTCTGGCTTTTCTGGCTGGTTTGGCGAATTTACTGGCAATAATTCTGGGCTGATTGGCGTATCTATTATATCGTTTAGTACATCGGTTAGTTCCAGCTGGGTATCGGCGATATATTTAATTATACAACTAATTAAAGTTTTTGGCACACCTAAATTTATGCTGTACATACTCATGTGGTCGCCGTTGTAGGTGGAAAAGCCCAGGGCAAGTTCGGATAAATCGCCTGTGCCTAGCACGATGCCGTTGTTTTGGTTGGCTAGATCCATTAAAACCATGGTACGCATACGGGCTTGAGCGTTTTCAAAAGTAACATCGGCTATATCGGGCGGGTGGTTTATGTCGGCTAAATGCCGCTTTACGCTTTCGGTAATATCGATTTCGCAACAGCGGATTTTAAGGGATTGGCACAAGCGATGTGCATTGTTGCGGGTGCGGCTGGTAGTGCCAAAACAGGGCATAGTAATTGCCAAAATATTGGATACAGGTTTTTTTAGTTGGGCGACCTTTTTAGCCACCAGCAACGCCAAAGTGGAATCCAGCCCGCCCGAAACGCCCACAACGATAGTAGCCGCCTTTGTGTGATTTAGCCGCTTTAGCAATGCCATTGTTTGAATGTTCAAAACTTCCTCGCACCTAGCCTGTAGTTTGGCGGGTTCGGTTGGCACAAACGGCGTAACCGAAACGTGCCGTGTTAATGCCGTGCAGGCAAAATCCATTGTAAAGTAGGTTGTTTTTATTTTTTCGGTTTTTTCGGACTTTTCGGACTTTTCGGACTTTTCAAATTTTTCAATGGCGTTTTGGCGTTTTTTGTGTTGAATCGCCGTTAAGTCTAGTTCCGAAACTGCCCACCCTTTGCCAAACGGTTTGGACTCGCTTAGCAGAGTGCCATTTTCGTAAATAAGGTTATGCCCCGAAAATACAGTGTTTGTGGTGCTTTCGCCGTAGCCAGCGTTTGCATACAAGTAACCACAAGCAAAACGCCGCGATTCGCCTTTTATTATCGTATGCCGATAATCGGCACTGCCAATCAACTCGTTATCGGCGGCAAGATGCACAATAATAGCCGTATCGGGGATAATTTGTGTATTATGGCTTAATCTAACAGAAAAGCTAAAATTGGGCTTTTCGTCGCATCTAAACAAATTTGTTGCGGTTGCAAAATGCGGAACAGTTGCCAAAATATGCCCTTTTTTAATAATTGCCACCGTATCGTGGTTATCATCGTCCGATAAGCCCGAAACGCCCAAAACCGTCATAACATCGTAATATTGCGTAGTATCAACCAGCCGATAAAAAGCATTCCGAGCCGACTCTATCAGCCGTTCCTGAAACATTAAATCGCCGCAAGTAGCACCTGTTATACAAAGTTGCGGCAAACACAACAGGCTAATTTTTTCATCGCTTGCACGTTCCATCAAATGGCGAATCTGCTGTACATTATAATTGCAATCAGCAACCCGTATACCAGGCGTTGCCACAGCAACTTTCACATAATTGTCAAACATAAAAAAACCTCCTATTGCTATAATAATTTATTTTTTTGGCTTTGTCAAGTGTTGAAAATCAAGTGCAAAACCGTGGGTGCCCGCCTGCCGGCGGGCAGCGCCCTTGCGGGGTGTGGGGCAGAGCCCCACGGTTTTAAGGTTTCAGCCACCACCCGAAAACAGACCATAAAACCGCAATAGTTGGGTGTAAATCCAGGTTCGTTGTTGTACTCGTTGAATGTAGTTTCGGGTTTCCAAAAAGGGTATGTAGGATAGGGTTAGACCGTCTTCGGAAAAGCGTTCGTCTTGTAGCCAGCGGTTTACGTTGCCGATGCCAGCGTTGTAGCCGCTTAGGATTAGCGTTTTATCGCCGTCAAAATAACGCCAAAGCCAGTTCAAAAAGTATGAGCCTATTGCGATGTTGTCTTCTGGGATAAATAGTGTTTCGGCGTTGTAATACTCGAAGTTCATCATGTTGGCGACCCATTCGCCCGTTTCGTCCATAACTTGCATTAGCCCGCGCGCGCCACGGTGCGAAACAACGTAAGGTCTAAACGAACTTTCCGCATGAATAACCGCCAAAATAAAGGCTGGCTCGAAGTTACCCGCATTTTGCTTGATTATTTCTAAATGCCTTATCGGGAAATATAATTGTACCACAAAAATACCTGCCGCCGCCAGCAAAACGCCCAACAAGCCAAACGAAATTATTAGGATTTTAATTTTTTTTGCTGTTTTTCTGGTCATCGGAACGATCTTGCCCATTCGGTTAATTCGTTTTGCAAATCGTCTAAACTGCCGTTGTTTAGGATAATTTTAGTTGCAGTTTCTTCGGCAAGGTTGGTTCTGCGTTGGTTTTGCATTCTCGCTATTGCCAACGCCTCGGTTATTTGATCGCGGGCAATAATGCGGTTTAGCCGCTTTTGGCGTTCGGATTTCACTAGCCAAACTTCGTTGCAATGGCGGTGCAGATTGGCTTCTACTAGCAAAACGGCATCTACCACTATAAAATAATTGCCCGATTGCTTCGATTGCTTGATTTCTGCCACAATTTCATTTTCTACTAGCGGGTGCAAAATTTTTTCTAGCTGGGTCAGCTTGTCTTTGTTGGAAAATACAATAGTTGCCAGCTTTTGACGGTCTATTAAAATTTTCTTGCTGTCCAAAATTTCTTCGCCAAATGTGGATATAATTTTTGCCCGTGCCGCATTTTCAATTATTTTGTGCGTAATTTTGTCTGCGTTTATGATATACGCACCCATTTCTGCAAGCATAGTGCAAACGGTTGTTTTTCCGCTGCCTGTTTTGCCTGTTATTCCTATTATTGTCGTCATGCTATCTACCGCTTTCTTTATAGTTTTTGGGATTTTTTTAATATTTTTTGTGCTGCTAAAACTAAAAACATATAATTAGACGAACCGCCGCCTATTACGTATTCCACCTGCTGCCACAAATACGGAAAAACCAACAGTTCTGGGAAATCGGGACGTATTAGCGCCGTGCCAGATATAACCCCGCCTGGAATATACGACCAATCCGCTCGGTTAAGCCCATAGCCCACCGTAGCCGATTTTGCCCCAACGCCCGAGGCAAACGACATTGTATTTGCACCTGGGTGGCAACCTAAAACAAAATTAAGTGCATTAAAAACCAAGTTTGGTGCAAAAATTTCGGGGTATTCCTTGTGCAGAAAATAATATTGGCAACCCAACTTTTGGATATTCCAGCCAGCGCCCCAAATATGCGGACGATACGGAATACCATAAGGCGTTTCGGCACTTTGCTGGTCAAATTGCTGCTTTAGAGTTTGCAATGCCCCCTGTAACGCTTGCGAAAATGGCGAACTGTTAAGTTTTTTGTCAACTCGGGCAATAAACCAGGCTGTGTTGCTGATGTTTTCCGTTATAAAATCCACTTCCGCTAATAAGTGCTGTTTGTAGGATTCTTGTTGCGTGGTTAAAAATAGTTCGGCGGCGGCGTTTAGTTTTGCCAGTTTTTCGGCGGTTGTTAGGTTTGTTGCGGTTGCCGAAAAGTCGTATATTTTGTAGGTTTCGCAAGCGGCGTGTAATGATTGCTGGGCTAAAGTATCGTTAAAACCTGTTAAAGCCCGTGCGGCGGCGGCTAAATGGGCGGCGGCGGATAGTTCTCTTGCTGGGTTTTCTTCTGTGAACAGCCAGCGATCGTCTTCGTTGCCTGTAATTCCGTCTGTTACGGCGGAACTATCGCCCAAAATAACGTATTGCCTAAGGTTATTTTCAATAATCCCCCTATAAAACCGCCCTAAAGCGTTATAAGCCGATATTACCGACAAAACGCCGTGTTCTATTTGTTGCAAAATATCGTTTTTGCCGTCTGGTTGGTGTATTTCTACTGTTTTTGCGGCTTGGTCGATTGCGGTAACATCGTAGTTTACGTTAAATTCCTCGTAAGCCAAGGTTAGCATATAAAATTCCATGCTTTGCGATTCAATGCGAATGTCAAAATCGCCAGCATCGTGCCAGCCGCCAACATTCACGCCAGGAATAACCTCGCCAGGAGCGTATTTTGTCAACGTGGAATCGCCCTGTACATAGCCGTCAAAATGGTTGTAATTTATTGGAGCCATTTTAGCGTCGTCGTGGTGGCAATAATCGTGCCAAACTCTGTATTTTTCCATTACTCGCATATGGCACATTTGAACAGGCAAAAAATATTCTAGCACAGGTTGCCAAACTCCTCTATCGTAAATATCGCGCGCAATGCGGAAAACGGGCGTTTCTGCTGTATCGTAAACCACTTTATATAGCCCCTCTTCGCTTATTTCCGAAAAATCAAATTGCAAATATTTATACCGCAAAAAATTGCCCCATTCTTCCGCTTTAGCCGAAAATACTTCTGTAAACCCGTTTTCTGTTAGGTTATATAGTTGCGGCTGACTGGATTTTTTGTTTTCGTCATTTTTTTCGCCTTTTTCGTTTGTTTCATCAAACAACTCAATCACAGCAATTTTTGGCTGATTAACATGATAACCCACTTGCGAAACTTGCACAACTGGCGGATATTGCCAATCTTCCACGATATTGGGAGTTATTAGCCATTTAACGGCATTTTTGGTAGTATTTGCAGGAATTTCGCTGCTTATGACAAACCAGCCGTTATTATGGTTCATTCTGCCGTCGTATAATTTTAGCGGCGTTTTGGACATTGTTTCTATTGTAAAGCGGTTAAGCGGCTCGTTGGGAGTGCAGGTAAAGCGGTTGCCGATTGCGTACGGTTTAGCGATAATATTATCGGCAAACATTGGGTTATAGGCAAGATTTTTGTAATCGTTTTCAAACACTAACAGCGGTGCATTGGGTTGTTCTGGGAAAATGCCCGTTTGTTCGTCCATAATCCAGGGCTTGCCGATTAACGCACCTGGGAATAATTCCATATTAAACGCCATTTTGCCGATAAAATTCGGCGGAATTTCGCGGCTTAAATCCAAAGTAACTTCCACGGCGTTTTCCACGGCTTTTACTGTTACGGTGTAATCCAGTTCCAAATCGGGATAAACCATGGGGTTAAAACCCTGTAAATGCCGTGTTTTATCGGGGTAACTTAACTTGGTGGTAATTGTGGTTTCGTCTATTATGCGGTCGTTTTGCTTGGGAACGGGCTGCCATTGCCCAGGAGTTTGCTCAAAACGCAGGTCGCCGTTGGTTGCAATGCGGTTGCCGTGCATTATAATGCTAACCCCCGATTGATGCCCCTCGGGGTAAATATCGTCAAACGCCATTATATTAACGCCTTTATGCCGAAAATAGCCTTTTTGCAGGTCAAATTTTGCCATTTTTTTCCTCCTAAAAATTTTCTAAAATAAATTGTTGCAATTCTACCAAATATATTATATAATAAATTTGTTCCACAATAAAGCAAAAAAACAAAATTTTTGCCTGAGATGTGCGAGAGCCTGTATTTTGAACCTACAGAATCAAAAAGGGAGTCCTACTTATTACAATGCCAACATTAGGCCGCAAGCTAATTCCTTCGCAAGAAGGCAGCGGAAAATGACGGTCTTGTTGCGGACACCCACCTAGTGTTATGCTAGGTGTCAAAAGGCAGGGACGGCATTTTGGGCAAATTTTATTTGAATGGTTTTGTGGATTTTTGGGATTTTTGGAAAAATGGGATAGATTTGGGATAGGCAAGACAAACGGGCGAACGGGGACGCATATTGTAGGGGCGACCGTCCTCGGTCGCCCGTCCGTCTAATCCCCAATGGTTCAATAAAAGTGTATGCAGGTGGACGTTCGCCCCTACAAAAACGTCACCCGTTGCCCCCAGCACCAACCGCACGGCAACGCCCCTCGTTCGTTGGGGGCAACGGGCGTAATGGTTGGGGGACGGGCGAACGGGGACGTTCGCCCCTACCTGCCCGTTCGGCAGGCGGGCGAAAAACCCACCGCAAACTTAACCACTACATCATAAACTTAACACAAAAAAACATTGAAAATTTTAGCGGGTCAAGGGGCGCGCTCCTTGCGGGGTCAAGGGGCAGTGCCCTTGCGGGTGTGGGCAGCGCCCACGGTTTTGACTTTTGGTTGACATTTATTATTTCTGCAACAAATGCACGGCAAAGCCTGAAAATTCTAAATCTAAATATATTGCTTTTAGGTTACCTTGTGCGTCTTTTTTGGCGGTTTCTTGTAAAAATTTTGCACCTTTTTGGGAAAGTTGGTACATTGCACGGTCTATATAGTTTGTGGCTATTGCGATGTGCCCGTGTTTGCCACGGCCTGGCAGCGGGGTCATGGTTTCTAGTACGCTACCCGCAAATACGGACGAGTTGCCTGGTTTGTAGTCAAAGCCGAACAGGTTGCAGAACAGTTTGGCTACATCGTGGGTTTTTTCGTCTGTTTCGCAGTTTACGCCGATGTGTGCTAATGTAAAGCCCAAAACGGTATTAACAGCCTCACGGGTAAGGCGGGTAATTTCGGCAAAATCGCCGCTTGCTATTAATTTTGGGTCTACCATCCAACTGCCGCCGCAAGCAATTACTTTGGGAAAACTTAAATAATCGTTAATATTTTTGGAATTTACCCCGCCCGTCGGCATAAAAGTAAGATCGCCGTACGGTGCAGACATCGCCTTTATTGCGGCTATTCCGCCAACATTCTCGGCTGGAAAAAATTTTACTGTTCGCAAGCCTAGTGCCATTGCACCCTCCATATCGCTTGGGTTGCTGCAACCTGGCGCAACGGGTATTTTTTTTGCTATGCAAGCCTTTACAATTTCGGGATTAAAGCCAGGTGCTACAATAAATTTTGCACCCGCATTTATCGCTTTATCCAACTGTTCTAGTGTTAAAACCGTGCCAGCACCCACCAACATTTCAGGAAACTTTTGCGATATGTTTTTAATCGATTCTTCTGCGGCGTTTGTCCTAAATGTGATTTCTGCACAGGCAAGCCCACCTGCTATCAACGCTTCCGCCAGCGGGACTGCATCTTTTGCACTATCCAACTTTACTACTGGCACTATGCCTATCTTGCTTATTTGCTCCATTATTAAATCCATTTTGTTTCTCCTATCTTTGTGTATTTTGTACTCAAACAACTGCAAAACCGTGGGGCTCTGCCCCACCCCCCGCAATGGCGCTGCCCTTGACCCGCAAGGGAGCGCGCCCCCTTGACCCCGCACATTTTTTACTGTATTAAGACCCCGTTTTTGTGGGCTTTGTATCATACAGCATGGTATTGGGGCAGGTATGTTTTTGTTGTGTTTTGGAAATCGGTTTACCAATATTATCGCACAATTTTATCCAAAATGCAAGTGCGGAAAAATAAATTTCACGATTTGCAGCGTTAGGTTTCTTCGGCTGTGGTTTCGGGTTTGTTTGGCTGTACAAGCCCCTTACTTCGCCATTTGCCTATTCTGTAAACAATCAGCGAAAGTATAGTGTTGCCAACCCAGCCAGCCAGCAGGGAATACATCAACGCATGAGGCGTTCCCATTAGGTGGACAAACAAATACGCCGTTGGCACTCGCACAAACACGGTATTTATAATAGATGCCCACAGCGGCGACATTGCATCGCCCGAGCCACGGACTGTTCCCCACATAACCATTGCTATTGAAAAAACTATGTAGCCTGGTGCTAGAATTAACAGCATTTCTTGGCTTAGCGATATAACTTCTTGAGTTTCAGTAAAAAAGCCCGCAATGTATCTGCCAAACAGTAAAATTATTGCGATTAGCACCGTGGCTGTACCAGCCGCCAGTATTACGCATTGTTTGGTTGCTTTAGATATGCGTTCTATTTTGCCAGCGCCCATATTTTGCCCTGCAAAAACGGTCATTGCGTTACCAAAGGAAAAATTTGGCATCATTACAAAGCCGTCAATCCGCATTATTACAACGTGGGTTGCTATGAACAACGCACCAAAGCTGTTTACTAGCGGTTGCACAATCATAACCGCAATCGCAATTATGGCTTGCGATGCTCCTGTTGGTATGCCCAATTTTAGTATTTGCAATGCGTAATCCTTTTTCAGCCGCAGATAGTGTAGGTTCATCTCAAAAACTTTTGTCATTTTCAGCAATTTGATAAGACACAAAACCGAGCTAAAGCCTTGTGCTATAACCGTGCCGATTGCCGCACCTGCAACGCCCCAGCCCAGCCCAGCAACAAAAACAAGCGAAAGCACAATATTAAGTAGCGAGGCAATCGCCAAATAAATCAGCGGCGAAAACGCATCGCCAAGCCCCCGTAAAATTCCCGACAATATGTTAAAATAGGACATGGTCAAAACGCCCCACAGCAAAATATTTATGTAAACGATAGAGTCCTCTAAAATTTCGGGCGGTGTGCTTAGCAAAACCAGCAACGGACGAGTGCCAAGCGGGCCAAAAATCATAATAACCAAGCCCAAAATAAACGTCAGCGTTATACTAGACCCGATTGTGTACGAAAGTGCATCTCTGTTACGAGCACCAAAATATTGTGCAACCATAACGCCCGCACCAATCGCTATTCCCATCATCAGCACCATTATCAAGAAAAATATAGCCATTGTGCTGCCCACAGCCGCCAAAGCGTTATCGCCCACGTGTTGCCCCAAAATAATTGCATCTGCCGTACTATATAATTGCTGAAATATATTGCCAATCAAAAGCGGCACAGTAAACAACAGCAGCTTTTTCCAGGGTGCACCCTCTGTCATATCTACCGAGCCAAACACTTGCTTAAACTTCCTTACAAGACTATCCATTAGCGTTTTTAAGCCTCTTTTCTTAAATCAAATTCAAAACCGTGGGGCTCTGCCCCACACCCCGCAAGGGCTCTGCCCCTTGACCCCGCAAGGAGCGCGCCCCTTGACCCGCAAATTTTGTTAGTGTTGAATGAGTATACTTTTTTTGTTTTTGCTTACGATTTATTTTTGTTACCCGCAATAATATTGGCGTTTCGCTGTAGCTGTGTCAAGCCGCGCCACGCTAACGCCGTTTTGCCAAATTGTTGGTCAAATTCTTTTTGTTGCATATTTAGTATGTCGCTGATTATATCGGTGTTTTTGGCGGAGGTTTTGTCAACTTTGTTGAACGGGCAACATAGTTGACAAATATCGCAACCAAAAAGTTGGTCGCCGATAAGCGTTTGTTCGGGTTCGGTTAGTGTGCCCTTTTTTTGCGTTATGTAAGATGTACACAACGAAACGTCTAAAAAGTAGGGCTTTAGGGCATTTGTGGGACACGCTTGTATACATCGGTTACAATTTTGCGGACATTCGGAAATGGCGGCGGTTGCTGGCGTTGTTGGCAATGGTATATCCACAATAAGCAGCCCAATGTTGAAGAAAGAACCCAATTTTGGCGAAATTACCATGTTGTTTCGTCCCCAAAAGCCCAAGCCAGCTTTAACGGCAAAAGCCCGTTCCGCCAAATTCCCGCTATCTACCATTATAACACTTTTTACGGAATTTTTACAATTCAAATTTTTACAATCCAAAAGTTGCAATAATTTTTTCAGCAGATTTTTTATTGTTACGTGATAATCCGTGCCGCAACCCAAACTGGACAAATTTTTATGCGGCGATGGCAAGTAGGGTTTGCCCAGCACAATAACCGATTTTGCGGTTGGCAAAGCCAAAGTTGGGTTTATTCGTTTTTCAATGTTTGGCGTAACAAACGGCGTTTTTGCGGCGGAAAGACGGGATTTTTCGGTGGTTAGCGGCAAGGCATCGCAAATGCCTATTATGCAGTTGTGCTGGTTTGCAAAATTGGCAAAGTCAGAAAAGTCAGAAAAGTCAGAAAAATCGGCAAAATCGGCGTTAGTTAATTTGTTAGTCTCAAAAAAACCCCTGCAAATATCGGCTTGCAGGGGTTTTGTTTTATTCTTCCCAGCCATCTAATGCGGCGTGTGCAACTTTTAGGTCTTCTGGGATATTTATTTCTTGGGGACATTTATCGATGCAAACGCCGCAAGCTGTGCAAAAACTGGCATCACGGTTAGCACGGCGGGTGAACATATACGAGCGGCGGGGTTGGTCAAAATGCCCAAAGCGGTGTGCATCGTTGTAAAGGGCAAAGGCACGGGGAATTTCCACGTTTTGCGGACAAGGTACGCAATAGTTACAGCCCGTGCAAGGAATAGT
Source organism: Defluviitaleaceae bacterium (assembly GCA_009782245.1). GTDB lineage: Bacteria > Bacillota > Clostridia > Lachnospirales > WQUN01 > WRKG01. The sequence continues at coordinate 12,932 of WRKK01000344.1, forward strand.
TACAATAGATTCGTAACCCTCACGTGCGGCGGCAATCAGCTTTTTCTCGTCATCTGTTAGGCAGCTTGCTTTCATATCGGGCTGCGAGAACATTGCCAAGTTGTCTTTTAGTTGCTCGAGCGTTGTCATTCCGCTAACCACCGTTGAAACTTCGGGATAATTTACTAAATGCCTAAACGCCCATTCGGTGGGTTGGCGTTTTATTGGGAAGTTTTCGTATAAATCGGCGACAACTTTGGGTGCTTTTGTAAGTCCGCCGCCGCGCAAGGGTTCCATTATTGCGACTGCCATGTTGTGTTTGTTGGCGGTATAAATGGCTTGTTCGGTAACTTCACGGTTTACATCTAGCAAATTTTGCTGTATAAGGCACATTTCCCATGGATACCGTTCTACAACTTCCTTAAATGTGGGAAACTGCCCATGATAGGAAAAGCCAATATGCTTAATTAGCCCCTCCGCCTTAAACTTTTCAAACTCGGCAAAAATTTCCCGTTTTTGGATTTCTTGCCACGTGGGCTGCATAATGCAGTGCAGCAGATATATATCCACATGGTCGGTACGCAGTTTTTTTAGCGTGTTTTCCAGGTTGCGGCGAATGTCCGCTTGGGTTGTCATTACTCCGAAAGGCTGTTTTGTTGCAATTTTTACTTTTGCTCGGCGGCCGCCTTCTTCGAGGGCTTCGCCCAAAACCGCCTCGCTGTCTGTTGCGTGGTAGCCGTAAGCGGTATCAAAGTATGTAATACCGTTGTCAACGGCGTATCTAATAAGTTCGTAGGCTTTGTCGCGGTTTACGCCTTTGCTGCCGTCGTTTTCGTCGATAAATGGCAGCCGCATACAGCCCATTCCTAAGGTAGATACCTCAAAATTCAACTTACCAAATGCTCTATACTGCATTAAAATTCTCCTATCTTTGTTTGATTTTTGGTTTGGCTTGTGTAATATTTTATGCCAATCGTTATTATAACACAGCGATTAATAAAACGCAAGCAATTTTTATTGCCAGCCGCGCCAAATTATGGTATACTGAAAATAAAGGGAAAAAAGGAGTTTCGCAATGCCAAAAACTAAATCAAAATCCAAAAATAAAGGCACAAAACTGCCGTATACGCTAAAATCCGATTTATTATTCAAGATGTTGTTTACAAAATATCCCAAACTGCTTAAAAGACTGGTTGCCGTGCTGTTGAATATTCCGCTTGCAAGCATAAAAAATTTTCGCATAACCAATGCAGAAATGCCGCCAGAAGAAATCGGCAAAAAATTTTGCAGGCTAGATATAGTAATGACAGTAGACGGCAAAAAGGTAAACTTGGAAATTCAAGTAGAAAACGAGGGAAATTATCCCGAAAGAAGTATGTTTCACTGGGCAAAATTATTTGTGTCTTCGTTGCCCAGCGGCGATGATTATTCGTTGTTGCCGCAAACAATTTCCGTAAATATATTGGGGTTTTCCTTGTTTAGGTGTAAAGCCGTGCATTCAGAATTTGCCCCAATGGAAGTAACCCGCCACGAAATATTATCCGACAAACAAAGATACCACTTCTTCGAACTGCCAAAACTACCCGATGTGGAATCCATAGACACCACCAGCGAAAAAGATTTGTGGCTTGCGTTATTTAACGCCGAAACAGAAGAGGAACTACAAAAATTAACAGCAACAGGAGGGAACATAATGGAGCAAGCAATAGGAGCATACAGAGGAATCGCCGCCGATGAAGAGTTTAGGCATTTGCATATTCTAAGGGAACGTGCAAAACATGACGAGGCACAGGCTTTGCGTAATGCTAGGGAGAAAGAACGCAAAAGAATGGAAAGTGTGCTTAAGAAAAAAGATGCTGCTTTAGCGGAAAAAGATGCCACCATAGAAGCCACTAAAAAGGAAAAAGATACCGCCGTAAAGGAAAAAAATGCCGTCATAAAAGCCGCTAAAAAAGAAAAAGAGGCCGCCGTAAAAATTGCCGTAGAAACTGCCGTAAAAGCCATTAAAACGGAAACAGATGCTATCATAGCTGGTTTAAGAGCACAATTAGCCGAAAAACAATAGCAAAAATCAGCCACAGGAGGAAACATAATGGAGCAAGCAACAGAAGAACACATAAATATCCCCTACTTTAACGAACTCGAATACAAAGAAATTTTAAGAGAACGCAGAAAGCATGACGAGGCACAGGCTTTGCGTAATGCGAGGGAAAAAGAACGCAAAAGATTGGAAAGTGTATTTAATGCCGCTTTAGCGGAAAAAGATGCTGCTATAGCTGAAAAAGATGCTGCTATAGCAGCCGCTAAAAAAGAAAAAGATACCACCGTAAAAGCCCTTAACACTATCATAGCCGATTTAACAGCACAATTAGCCGAAAAGCAATAGCAAAACAAGAGTCTCACAAAAAACTTAGGAGGTAAAACCATGAAAGAACACATACACACAATCCCCGTAATAGACGCATTGCGTGAACCTGGCCATTGCCCGTTTTGCAAAATATACGATAAACTAGAGGCGGATTCAATAGATTTTATTATGGGTCCGTCGTTATCTTATATGACGGAAAGCGTTAGGGACGAAACCAACGAGGCGGGCTTTTGCGAGGAACATTTGCGAAAACTATACGCCGTGCAAAACCGTCTGGGATTAGCGTTAATGCTGCATACGCATTTTAAGTACGTACAAAAAAACATGGAAAGCGGCAAAATAGCGGATATTGGCTCGGGGCTGTTCAAAAAAGGGGAAACCCAAGCCGAACGCACCGCAAAAAAAATAACGGCGTTCCAAAACCGTTGCTATATCTGCGAAAAAATAAATGGTACTTTTTTGCGGTACATGGACACTTTTTTTTATCTATGGCCAAGAGATTCCAATATAAAGCCGCTAGTAAAAGCGTTGCCAGGCTTTTGCTTGCCGCATTACGCCGCAATGCTAAGTATGGCGGAAAAATCACTTGGCAAAAAACATTTAGACGATTTTCTGGGCGTGGTCGTTCCGTTGCAAAAGGCGGCAATGGAGCAGCTTGAGGGGGATATGGACTGGTTTATACAAAAATTTGACTACCGCAACAATGACGCACCCTGGAAAAATTCCAAAGATGCAATAAACCGCACAATGGCAATGCTGAAAGGAGCGATAATAGAATGAAACCACCATTAAAAGAACGATTTGCCGCCGAGATGCAAAAAATCCGCGAAATGGCTTGGCGCGAAAGACGGGAATATATTTGGGATTACTACAAACTGCACATTATCGGCGGACTGCTTTTTATATTTTTGGGCGGAAGTATCCTAAATGACACCGTTATAAACCCGCCAGCCTCTTCGGTGCTAACTATTGCTTGGATGGCTGGCTTTGAAATGGAAGAAAACCTAAACGCACTCTCGGACACAATTTACCCGATAGTTGTAGATTACACGCAAAACGAAACGCTGCACATTCTAAACTTTAATATGATTGGCGACCCGCAACACGATATGGCACAACACACCCGCTTTTCCGCAATGACCGCCGCACAAGAAATCGACATTGTTATCGGTACTTTCGCTTTCAACGAAACAACCGAAGTGCCAAATTTAGGCATTGCACCCGCCTGGACCTTTATGGATTTGCGGCCAGTATTAGCCGAAATTGGCGTAAATTCCGATAATTTGCTGTTTTTTGAAGAGGACGACAATCCGCCATTAGCGTTCGCCATTCCACTAGACGAAACGCCAGCTTTTGCCAATTTGGGCATTGCCACCGAAAACCGCTATCTTGCGATTGTTGTCAACACATTGCGGTACGATGCTGTTGTTACAGCCCTCCGCGAACTATGGGCAAGTTAGCCATGAACAAACCAACTTTAGCCGCCACCGCCAACCTATTTATGCTTTTTTTGCTTGCCTTTAATGTGTTTTTGGCGATTATTTTGTCGCAACTTGGCGTGTATCAGCTTTTCCCGTGGTCGCTTGTGATAAGCCAGTTTTTTGGGCTGTTGTTGCCGTTTATCGTTTTTAGGATAATTGTGCCGCAAGTGCCAGCTATTCCAAAAAACCGCCCAAAAATCTACCAAATTATCGTTATTGCGGCGTTTAGTTTGCTTATACAACCCGCATTAATGGCTGTTTCTGCACTTGGCTCGCTAATAATGCCAAACCCTGTAATTGGGCTGGTTTCCGATTTAACCACCATTAATTTTGCCGTGGCATTGCTGGTTGTCGCCGTTGTGCCGTCTATCTGCGAAGAACTTGTTTTTAGAGGGTTCATACAAGCGGCGTACAAATACCATTACGCCGCCATCGCCGCCTTTATAAATGGGCTGTTTTTTGGATTTATACATCTAAATCTGCACCAATTTACTTACGCCTTTGTTATGGGAATAGTATTTTTTTACATCGTACATATCACAAAATCCGTGTTTTTGGTAATGTTATCGCATTTTGTAATAAATGCCACGCAATTCACGTTAGCCTACACTAACATTATTGAATTTGGCAACATTTTCAACATCTTACGAGTAGTCGCTTTTACGTTGCCGCTGGCTGTTATTCTCTTCCGCTGGCTTATCCAAAAAGTTGAACAGGAAGAAAAACAGCAAGAAAAACGGCAAGAAAAAAACATTATCAACGAAAACGAGCAATTTGCCGAGTTGGCATTGGACGACAACCACGACAAAATATTGCAATATTCCGACAAAACGGAACAAATTTACAAAAACGAAGACGATGGCAAAAGTAATCCGTTTAATTTGCCGTTTTTTGCGGTAGTTTTGCTATATATAGCGATTATAACCGTTTTAATGTACGGGTAAAATTTTTATGGAAATGGGAAATGGTGGCAAAAATGGATATATCTTCAAAAATGCGGTTGCAAAAATTTTTAGCCAATGCAGGTGTGGCATCTAGGCGCAAGGCGGAGTTGCTTATTGTTGACGGCAGAATCACAGTAAACGGCGAAACCATAACCCAGCTAGGCACAACGGTAAGCCCAACGGACACAATAACACTAGACGGCGAAATTATCCAAAATAACGCCGAATTAGTGTATATAATGCTAAATAAGCCGATAGGCGTTATAACCTCGGCAACGGACCCGCAAAACCGTCCCGTTGTGTTAGATTTTGTTAGGGATATTCCGCAGCGGATTTTTCCTGTTGGGCGGCTAGATTACGATTCGTCGGGCTTGTTGCTACTGACCAACGACGGCACTTTTGCCCAAAAAATGGTACACCCAAGCCATTCTGTGCAAAAAGTTTACATAGCCACCCTGCAAGGAATCCCGACAAACCAAGCATTAAAGACATTTCGGCAGGGGTTGAAAATTGACAAAGGCACAAAAACCGCACCCGCCAAAATAAAAATACTAGATACCACAAAATTAACTTGCGTTGTCCGCATAATAATCGGCGAGGGCAAAAATCGGCAAATCCGCAAAATGTGCGACCGCATAGGCTACCCCGTACTAAAGCTAAAAAGAATCGCCATTGGCAACTTGCAACTAGCCAACTTGCCAACGGGCAAATGGCGAAAATTATCAACCGCAGAAGTTGCGGATTTGTTGGGGAATACGCCTTAAAACCGTGGGGCGACCCGCCTTGCCTGTGGTTTAATTGTAGAAATGTCGGAATGGGAAAACGGGCGACCGAGGACGGTCGCCCCT
>WRKK01000345.1 GCA_009782245.1 Defluviitaleaceae bacterium
AGCCATAAGGGCAACAAAACAAACAACAAAACGGCTATAGCTATAGCAATTACTACGCTTATTTGAATAAGAATATCGTTAAATTTATCGCCCAGTTTATTTTGCAGGAACTGTTCAAAGCGAGATGTAGTTTCTTCAGGTTCGCCGTCTGTTGCTATTTCTGCCGATTCTGTTAGGGTTTTCATGCCAAGGGCAAGCGAACTGCCAAAGGCGTAAATTCCTCTAATTATGGGCAATTTTAGCAGCCGATTTTTTTTTGTATTGATAGGGTGCGTAACTACGGCAATTTCGCCGTTTGGTTTGCGGACAGCCATAGAATAAAACTGTTTTCCGCGCATCATAACGCCCTCCATAACGGCTTGTCCGCCGTAAAAATGCGGCTCGTCCGCTGGGTTATTATCGGCACTAATTATCTTGATCACGTTTATCAACTATTTCTAAAGATTTATCCAAGTAGGATTTATCATCGCCGCTGGTGCTTGTGGCGATTAATGGCTGTTTATCGGCACTAATCATGGGCAGTTCGCCAACTTGATAGCGGCCGTTAAGTTGGCCGCCCTCGTCAACTATAATAGAATTAGTTTTAATATCGCCGTTAATACGGGCAGTAGAGGAGACGTGCAAAGTGCCGTCGCATTCAATGTTGCCGCGCACCAGCCCCGCCAGTATGATATATTTCGCCTTAATTGTGCCTTCGATGCTACCCGTTTCGCCTAAAATCAAGCTACCGTCCAGTTTTACATCTCCCAAAAAAACGCCGTCTATACGCACGGATTCTTTGCCCGTAAGTACAGCTGCCTCCAAAGTAATGCCTTTTCCAATAACTGTGCCAGGTACTTCAACTTGCGGTATAACTGCTTTTTTTCCAAACATTTGTTTTTTTCCTTTCCTCTTTGGTTTGTGCTAAAATTTTGGTTTGTGTTAAAATTATAGCACATTCACATAAATTTGACAAATTTGCAAATAAACATTATAATCTAATTCGTGAAACTCGTGAAACGGAGATGAAGGGATTCGAACCCTTGAGCCGCTTTCGCGACCGAACGATTTCGAGTCGTTTCCGTTATGACCACTTCGGTACATCTCCATATTTATATTGTATCACAGGTGTATAAAAAAATGCAAGGGTTATAAAAAAAATATTCAACAAAATTTTTACAAAAATATTGCCAATATTTTCACTGGAGGTATAAAAATTGAACAGATTAATATTATTTGACCTAGACGGCACATTAATAGACCCGCACGAATCCATAACAAAGGGCGTTCAGCACACATTGTCAACCGTAGGAATCCACGTAGAAGACCGCAATCAGCTAAATTGCTTTATTGGGCCGCCAATGCGGGAATCTTTGCGGGAATTTTACGGCTTTACCGACCACGACCAAATTGAACAGATGTACAAAACCTACCTAGAATATTTTGCGATAAACGGAATCCAGCAAAATGTTTTGTACCCAAACGTAAAAGAAACGTTGACAGAATTGCAAAATTGCGGTTTTACGCTTGTTGTCGCTACTTCTAAGCTAATGAAAAGTGCAATCAACATTGCAAAATACCTGCAAATACACGATTTTTTTGAAGCCATTATCGGTTGCGAGCCAGACGGCTCTCGTAGCCGCAAAAGCGACATTATCAACTACATACTGGCAAAATTTGACCCCCAAAAACAACTTTCGCCAACAATAATCGGCGACCGCAAATACGACATAATCGGTGCAAAAGAATCGGGCATTGCATCAATAGGCGTTACATGGGGCTACGGCACACGTGCCGAACTACAGGAGCACAAAGCAGACCACATAGTAGACTCTTTTGCGGAATTGGTGCAACTGCTGAAAACCTAAAACCGTGGGGCTCTGCCCCACACCCCGCAAGGGAACGCGTCCCCTTGACCCCGCTAAAATTTTTAATGGGTTTTTGGTGTTAAGTTGGGGATATGTTGGTTAAGTTTGCGGTGGTCATATGGGGGGGGGACGGAACGGGCGACCGTCCCCTGCCCGTCCCATCTGTTTCACGTAGGGGCGGATAATATCCGCCCGCAAGTCGTAATTTTGCGGATATTATCCGCTGTTACAAAACGAAAAGGAGAATACATTCAATGAACAAAAAAAATTTTTTAGCAATTATTTTGGGAACGGCGATATTTTCGCTGATTTTTACGGCTTGTGGGCAAGATGAGCAAGATAACAGGGCTTATGAATTGTATTCGCAAGCGGCGGCGGCTTTTAGGCAGGTGGATTCTGTTTTGACGGATTCTGCGATAATGTCTATAATACGGGTAATTGGCGGCGATTTGGACGGCGAACAGCTGGAATTATTGTCAACTAGCAATGTTGCACAAATTATCAACAGCCCAACGGATATATATATGCGAATAGAACTGACTACTTCGCTGGACGGCGTGGCAATTCCTATGGTTTCGTATTTTCGCAACGGGATATATTATGTTGACATACAGGGCGAACAATTTAGTATGCCAATCGCTTTAGAGGACGTGTTAGTGCAGACTAACGCCACTATTTTAGAGTTTCCGCAAAGTGCAATTATCAACCAACTAGCCCGAGAAACCGCCAGCGGTGCAGAACTTTCCTTTACCCTAAACGGTTCACAACTCACAAACCTTGTAGATACAGTAGCGGACGGTATTCTTGCCCTGTTTGGCGGCACGCTACAAAACGCCGACATTTCGCCAAGCAACATAGAGGCCACAATCAGCATAGACGAAAGCCAAATACCAATATTTACAGCAATTACCCTACAAATGACAATAGACTACGAAAGCATTACATTTTTGGTTGACATAACAGCCTTTATAGAAATTTTGCAAGTTGGCAACGTAGAGTTCGAGTTTCCAAGCGAACTGGCGAATTTTCCGCAGTTGGATTTTGGGTTGTAACCCCGCTTGCCCGTCCCAAACTTAATCAACCGCCAAACCCAAGCACGGTCTGTGTTGTGCGTTTGGGCATATTGCGTTATGGTTAAATGTTCGTTCATAGGTTTATTCTTCCTGTGGAAATTTAGTATTTTGCAGTTCTTTTAGTGCTTTTAATCGTGCATAGGCTTTTTTTCGCCGTGCATAAGCAATTATATATAGCACAAAATGAACAATTATAGCGATAAGTAAGCATAGCATGACTATTGTATATATTGTGTTTAGCATGATGTTTAATAGATTGGTTAAAAGGGGATTTCTCCCCCCTTTTTTTTGTTAGCGTTTGTTTTTCGGTTTTTGTTTTGGCGGTTTTGGTGTTTTTGATACTTTTTCTGTGTTGCTTGTTTCTTTTAATTGTAACTCTTTCAGCTTGATGTCTAGTTCTGCTTTTTTTGATTCTAAATTTGCCTTTCTGGTTTCCGCATTTTCCCTTTTTACCCTTGCTCTTATGTATACAAGTCCGCCTATTGCACCGCCTAATGCTACAACTGGCTGTATAAATTTATTCAACGCTATTTCTAACCATTCTATCAATTTGCCACCTCCTTTCCAACTTTCTAATTTAATTATAACAATAATTATTGTTATTGCCAATACCTTTGAAAATTTTTTGAGTGCCGTGTTTTGATACTCAAAAAGTTTTCAAAAAATTTATTTATTTAATAATTGCACTATTTATTTTTTTAGTGTATACTTGTTAGTGTAGCAAAACTTGCAATACATTGTTACAAAATAACGTCAATTTTAAGGCTTGCCTTACAGGCGTTAAATAGCTATGCAATAGCAATAGAGGGGAATTATATGGATCCTGACAGTTTATTTAGTATTTTTGTTGTTACCTCGATGATAATTCTTGGGACTTATTTTTCTGCTACCGAAACAGCTTTTTCTGCTCTTAACCGTGTCCGCATAAAAACGTTAGCCGACGAAAACCCCAAAAAAGCCGGCCGTACCGCTCTTGTTTTGCGTTTGCACGATAACTTTGATAAGTTGCTTTCCACTTTGCTTGTGCTTAATAATGTGGTTACGCTGGTTGCCGCCGCTATTTCTACGCTACTGTTTGTTCGCTATTTCGGCGATATAGGCGCTACAATGTCAACCGTTATACTTACCGTTATTATCGTGTTTTTTGGCGATATTACACCAAAAAGCCTTGCCAAAGAATCACCCGAAAAGGTGGCTATGGCTTGTGCGCCGTTGCTTGTGTTTTTTGTGTTTATCACAACGCCCGTCAGCTTTCTGTTCGCTAAATGGAAAATTGTTTTGGGTAAAATTTTCAAAACATCTGAAACAGAGGACACTATGACGGAAGAAGAGCTGTACTCCTATGTGGAAGTTGCCCACAATGACGGCGTTATTGACGAGGGCGGCAAGCAATTATTGGATAACGCTATAGAATTTACCGAACTAAAGGCAATCGATATTCTAACGCCCCGCACCGAAGTTGTTGCAATAGCCGATACCGCCACAGACGAAGAACTAGCCAAATTGTTCTACGAAACGGAATACTCGCGGCTGCCAGTGTATAGCGACTCCATCGATAACATCATTGCAATAGTAAATATGCGCGATTTCTTTAAGTACACCGTTACAAAAGAAAAACCGCTAAAAAATATCTACATAGAGCCGCTGTTTGTAGCACCGTCCGCCAAAATAAGCGATTTGTTCAAAATGCTGCAAACAAAAAAAATCCACTTTGCTGTGGTAACTGACGAATATGGCGGAACAGCTGGCATCGTTACAATGGAAGATATTTTAGAAGAACTAGTAGGCGATATTTGGGACGAAAGCGACGAAATTATAATAGAATTTGAACGAATACAAACCGAACCCGCCGAACCCGCCGAATCAACCGAAAAAGGCGAACAAAAGCACAAAGTTCTATGCTCCGCCTACTTAAAAGATATGTTTGCCTATTTTGACCTATCAGTAGATTTAGCCTCCGAGGCAACCAGCGTTAGCGGCTGGATTATGGACAAACTGGAAAAAGTACCCGACGAGGGCGATACCTTTACTTTTGAAAATTTAACCGTAGAAGTAAGCAAAACCGAACATCGCCGCGCCATAGAATGTATTATTACCGTAAAAACCCAACCATCAGAAAACCCCGAAACCACCGATATATCCGAACTAGCAGAAAACTAGCAGAAAATCAAAAGAAAATTAAACGGAGGATAACCTCAAAATTATAACAAGGAGGTGAAAACCGTTGTTGTATTCTGTTCACATGAATGGTATAATGTACGCTATACCATAAAATGAACTGCCAACAACGGCTAACTTGATTACCGAAACAAAGCTAAATAATGGTGTAACACCCGCCGAGCCGCCAAACCAAAATCAAAATAATCAAAGCAAGCAAAATCAACAAGAACAAGCAAAAACACAAGCAAACGAGCAAAATAACGAGCAAAATAACGAAAAAGAACAAGAATCGCTTAATATTATTGGCGATATGGCGGAAAAAATCAAAAATAACGTTAAACAACAGCCCACTCGCTTTTCGTGGAAATTAAAGTTTCCCAAGGATATTGAAGTGGCGACTATCCCCGAAACGGCTGTTATGTTGCTAAACCGCAACCTAAAACGCCTCCGTTGTGAATTTACGAATATCTCCGCCGAAAACGCAATACTAATTTCGCCGCACTCGCCCTACAAAACTAACCGTGAATACTTCTTTTGGGCTAAATACAACACCAAAGAAATTTGTGTGGCGTTTGTGTTATCCGAAAATAACACAATGCAAACGTTTGACAGAAAAACTTCAATGGAAAAATTAAACGTTCGCCACCAAAAAGTGGCAGAAAAATTAGCCACTGAACAACCCGCCGCACAACCCGCCGCACAGCCCACCGAGCAACCCGAAAAAGCCAAAAAGTAGCCATGAAATCAAAATTTGACCCAAATTTTAAGCCGAAATCTAAGCCAAAATCTAAACGAAACGTTGCACTTGCCGCCACCATTTTTGCCGTTGTTTTTTCTATGTTATCGCCATTTTTCTACATGACAGACATCACTGTAACGGGCAACTTGCAAATTGAAACCGCCGAAATTTTACAACGTGCTGGACTAACCGAAAATACTAATATATTCCTGTTTAACCCAATGCGCGCCCGTAGTGCCATAATGGAAAACTTTTTTATTGACCAAGTTGCTTTTACACGCAGCTTGCCTGGCACAATGGAAATTGCCATACAAGAACGCTTTTTAAGCGGCTATATAGAATATATCGGCGGAATATTCGTGTTTATAGACGAAAACGGCAGAGCGATAGAAACCCGCTCGTATATGCCCGATGAACTGCCCATTATTATTGGCTTGCGTTTTTCGCAAATGCACCTTGGTCAGTTTTTAGAGGTGGAAAACCCCGAGGCGTTTAACACGGTTGTCATTTACTCGCAACTGCTGAACCGCCACCAACTAACCGATACCGTGCAACAAATAGATGTATCAGACCCAACTAACGTAAGGCTACGCATATACAACATAGAGGTTCAGTTGGGCGACACCACCAACGCAAACGATAAAATTTTAACGTTGCGCGAAATTATAAACGAATGGCCCATGATACGTGAAGTCCGTGGCTTTTTGGATATTCAGCAAATTGGCACACAGTACATCTTTAGAAGTTTAACCTAATATGATTGCCTTATTATTGCATAAAAAAAACCACAATAAATTTACAAAAAAAATCACAAAAAAAACTTGATTTTTAGTAAAATTAGCTGTATCATAAGATTAAGTTGGTTTCATATTTTGGAATAATGCACTAAAATAGGCAAAGTTTATTAAACTTTTTATTAACGCAAAAACGAACCAAAACCAAAAAGTTTGCCCGTTTCATATAAATGGCGGATTTTACAGTATCTAAAAGAGTTTTAACTTTATGCCTACAAAGGGAGGAATTTTTTCTTGATTAGTATAGAAACAATGCAGGTTTCAAAAGCAAAAATTAAAGTTATTGGCGTTGGCGGCGGTGGCAATAATGCCGTAGACCGCATGATAGAGGATAATGTTGAAGATATTGAATTTATATCGGTTAATACAGACAATAAGGCTCTAAGCAGGTCAAAAGCGTCTATTCGCATACAGTTGGGCGAAAAATTAACGCGCGGGCTTGGCGCAGGCGGAATGCCAGAAATTGGCCGCCGTGCCGCCGAAGAAAGCCGAGACGCACTTACCGCCGTGCTAGATAATACTGATATGCTGTTCATAACAGCTGGCATGGGCGGCGGAACAGGCACAGGTGCCGCACCAGTAATAGCGGGCATTGCCCACGAAATGGGTATTTTAACAGTTGCCGTTGTTACCAAACCGTTCAAATTTGAGGGCGTTCCTAGAATGAAAAACGCACAAAACGGTATCGAAGAATTGCGCCGCAATTTGGACACATTGGTAATAATTCCAAACGAAAAACTGCTGGATATTGTGGACGACGACACGCCGCTAACGGAATCGTTCCACAAAGCAGACGAAGTTTTGCGGCAAGGCGTACAGGGAATAAGCGACCTAATCTTAAAAGATGGGCTTATTAACTTGGATTTTGCCGATATTCGTACAATTATGCTGAACCAGGGCATTGCACACATGGGCGTTGCAAAGGCAACAGGCAAAAACAAAGTGCAAGCCGCCGCAAACCTAGCCGTAAGAAGTCCGCTGCTAGAAACCACTATAGAGGGCGCGCGTTCAGTAATAATCAGCTTTTCTGGCGATAACAGCTTGGCACTAAAAGATATTAACCTTGCCGCCGAAAGCATTACAACAATGGTAGATGCAAGCGCCAATATTATTTTTGGTGCAACAATAAACGAAGACCTAAAAGACGAGGCAACCGTTACAATTATCGCAACAGGCTTGGACGAGGATTCAAAACGGGCTACTAAATCTTCGTTAAAATTGCACAAAAAAAATGACCCTTTTGAAAAATTAGCTGACGATTTGAACAATTACGATAGGGGCAAAGCAGATAAATCTGACAAAATGGATAGGTTGGATAGAGCGGATAGAGCGGATAGATCGGATAGATTAGACAAATCCGATAGAGCGGACAAAGCGGATTGGGATAACAGGGGCAACCCCGATGAAACAGCCCCAAATTTTGCCAAACCAGACAAACCCGCCGAGCCGCCCGAGCCGCCCAAACCTCGTGCAAACTTGCCGCCCATAACCGTAAACGAGGACACTACTTTTGATTTGCCAATTTTCCTGCAAAACAGACGTAGCAACAAGCCAAACTCATGAAAATACACCTAAACAACATAAACGGTATAGCCGATGCGATTATTTCGTTGTACGTCAGCAAACGCAACTGGTCGCCAGATTTCGCCAATGAGGTTTATTTAGTGTGCAGTAAAGTTTTAGATACCAGCGGAATGTTAAAAAATGCCGACGATAACCCCGATTTGGCGGCAGAATTTGCACAATTTAGCGATTGGCTTAACCGCTTGGTAAAATGGGGGCGTAAACATACAACTTTGTTGCGTTACATAGATTTTTCTTGTACCGTTGAGGGAATGCACCGTGCAGGGCAAGACGATTGGGACGCACACGCCAAACGCTTTAACAACCGCATATTGCGTTCCAGTACACGGTTGGCGGCGTTTGGCTATGAAATGTCCGATTATTACAAGGGAAAGATTATCCCCACCGATGTAATGCTAGAAAAACTGGGCATAAATATCCCCGACCGAGTAGAATTGGACGGCGTTTTTTACACGAAAACAACCAACGGCTACATAAGGGAAGATTTAGCCGCCAAACAGGATGTAAAACGTGGCTTGTATATGTTAAGTATTCCTAGCAACTTTATTTTTAAGGTTGACCTTACCGAATGGTGCCACGTGTACAAAATGCGAAACGCCAGCACAAACGCACACCCCGAAGTACAGCAATGTTGCGAGGCAATAGCCGATGCACTAACGGCGGCACATAGCCAGTTTGATAGGGATTTGTTTGGTAGTGTGGATAATTAGCGAAATGTCAACCGAAATGTTAGAATGAATGAACGCCAATCACGGGCAAACGGGCGACCGAGATGGTCGCCCGTTTGTCTCGTTTGGATAATTAATAATTAGCGTTACAAATCCCCCCAAACCCTTAACTGTGTCCAAGGCGGAGCGGATTGTGTCCAAAAACCGCCTTTTTCGGGGATTCCCAAAATTAAAAATACCGCCGCCGCCAAATATAAACTGCCTGTGCAAATATAAGTTTGCCCTTGACTTAAATCATGGTTGCAAATTCCTATGTTCAAAAAGCCGTCCGTGCGGTAGGATTGCTCGGTTAGCGTTTTGCTTGCCACGCTGTACAACACTTCTCTTGCGGTGGCTGGGCTTATTTTGGCGGAAAGCCGATTTTGCAAAGTTAGCTGTGCCAATAAATGAAAAACTCCGCAACGATAGGCAAGCGATCTGCCTGTTGCAATATATGTGCCGTCTGGAGCAACTAAATTCTCCAATATTTCTGCGAATCGCTGGGCACGTTCCAATATTTCTGCTCGCAATTTTTCTGGCACTAAATGCGGCGTTGTGTCGCAAATATCCAACATCATGGGATGAATTATCAAACTGTTGTAATAATCGGTCGCAAACTTTGGGCCATCGCCATACCAGCCATCGCCGAAATACCAGCCGTTCACCGTGTTGAAATATTCCGTTATCAAATTTTCATTGCAACTGCCTGTGATTTTTTGGTGCAACAACTCAACTTCCGTGGAGAACAACAGCCAATTATTCATAACTGGCTCCATTGTGCGAGCCGCTTGTAGCAATTTCAGCAGATTGTCTGTGGCGGCTGGCGGCAAGCGGCTTAGCAAACTCGGTGCACGCAACAATGCCTGTGCCAAAAGTGCCGTGTCAACCAAAATTTGGCTGAACTTTCCGCCGTGCTTTTCGTAATCCGTAAAATCGTCCGATTTTGGGTCAACTTGATGCTGTATCGCCAACACCGCTTTTGCGGCTAAATCCTGCTGTACAGCTTTTTCTTCAGGATTGTCAAGTTCCAATTCCAACCAAGCAGAAATCCCATTTAACAGCCTTGCAACTGCCTCAAGCCGTGCAAACCGCTCACGGTTGGCGTTTGGGTGTTGTTCCACTTTCATGGTTTTTCGCAATTCGCCAGCCGCCGCCGCATTCAGCACTGGCGTGGACATTTTTAATAAATGCCGCAAAAAATCCGCCCTGCTGGCTATTCTTCCCACATTTTCAAAATCTCCCAAATTTGCCGCATTCGCCAAATTTGCCAAACTTCCCAAATCTACCATATCAAGAAATCCTTGTCAAGTAGCCGCAAAACCGCTTCCACAAAGAAATAATCGCCGTAAATAATGGGAACATGACGGGCTTTATCGCCGCTGTGATACGCTTCCGTGCCGCCGCTCATAATGGAATCCTCGTCCACATTCCAGTTTGCGAACGCCTTTTCGCAAGCCGTTATCACGTTTATCGCACTCGTCCTATACAAATCTTTTTCATGCTCTGGGACGTGTTTTGCAATTTCAAGCATACCGCAAGCCGCAATCATGCCAGCCGTGCTGTCTTGGATAATCGGCTCTTTTGGGCTGCGGAAATCCGCCAGCGGAATCCAGTCGGTTTGCGCCAAATTTGCTATGAAATAATGAGCGATTTTTTTGGCGGTATTCAGGTAATTTTCGTCCTTTGTGTGCAGATAGCTTAGTGCAAAGCCGTACAACGCCCACGCATTGCCGCGCGACCACGCCGAGCCGCTTGCATAGCCTTGTCCGCCTGGGTTGTCCAAATATTCGCCTGTGGCTGGGTCGAAGCTGATAATGTGGTTGCAACTGCCGTCCGTGCGGACAATCGTGTTCATGCAGGTGTCTGCGTGGGCTTTCGCAATGGTTGTAAACCGTGGGTCGCCCAGTTCCGCCGCCGCCCAATACAAAATTGGGATATTCATCATGCTGTCAACTATCATCCAGCCGATTCTGTCGTGATTCCAGGCTCGCAAAAATTGCCCGTTGGGATTGTATCGCCCTGCCAGAATGGTTGCGGCGTGCAATCCGCGCCGCTTGGACGTTTCGTTGCCTGTCAACCTATAATTTGCAATCGCCGTGTGTAGCCACATAAAGCCGACATCGTGGTGCAATCCCAAAAAGCCCTCCAGAGCGGTGTCGAACCGCTTTTCCAGAACCTCGGCGGTCGCGCGGTAGCTTTCCTGATTGGTTGCATGGTACAACTGCCACAAAACGCCCACCCAAAAGCCGTTTGTCCACCAATAAATGCCGTTGCCCTCGCCGCCCATTGTTAAATCCTTGTATCTGCCGTTTTCTGGGATATATGGGATAATGTCGCCGATACGAAAAACATATACAAATCTAGCAAAATATATACATTTTTACTTTGTCTAGTGTTGCCACTTAGACTTACTACTTCCACGCACCCGATTTCGCTGTACTGCAAGCTATTTTCGTTTGTGTAATGCTCCGTAGTCTTAAATTTCCTAGTATCGATAGGTATTTTTGTAGCTTATCTTTTTATTGGGCTACGTATTTTGCTAAATTCAATGCAGCGTTCAAATCCCTGTTTTGCGTATGACCGCAATCACAGCGAAAAACTCTGTCATTAAGTTTCAAGTTAGCTTTTTTTGCTCCACATTTGCTACAGATTTTTGAACTGGGATAAAATCTATCGGCTAAAATGAACTCGATTCCGTGCAACTGGCATTTATACTGGATTTGTCGGCGGAACTCGTATAGTTTTTGCTCTGATATTGCCTTTGCCAGATGCTTATTTTTTAGCATACCCTTAATGTTCAAATTTTCCATAACTATCCGAAACGGCTTGGTTTTCACTATTTCGGCTGTTGTTTGGTGCAGGTGGTTTGTTCTTATGTTTTTCAAGCGGCGATGTATTCGCCCTTGCTTTTTCTTGGATTTTTGAAAGTTTTTACACTCGTGTAACGGTTTTTTGTATTTTGGTTTGCCCTGCCCGTCCGACAGGTGGGCATTTTTGCCCTTGGATTCGGTATTTTTTTCTAACATTCTAGCGGCGGAGCGTTGTTCACGTTTCAACGCCTTTTTTAGTCGCTTAACTTCTTTGCTGTGGTTGATGTTCTCGTAAACCACTCCGTCAGAAGTTACTGCTAATTCTTTTATACCTACATCTATTCCAACGATGTTGTCTGTTAAGTCTTGTTGTATTGTTGGCACTTCTATTGCTACTGATAAAAACCAAAATTTACCGTCAAATGTAATGCGTGGATTTTTGTACTTTTCGCCGTTTGCCAATTTTGGCAAAGGTTCGGTGGTTAGCACATAGCCTAGTTTTTCGCCTATAAAGCCGTGGCGAACACGTTTCAAACTTTCGTAATTTACATAAAAACTGGGAGCAGTCTTGCCTTTCTTGTTTATGCTTGGAAATCCGTTGCTTGTCATGTCGGCTAAGAATCGCTGTAGGGCACCGCATTTGTCTTTGACTGCTTGTTTTACTACATTTGCGGAAATTTCTTGCAACCATGCGTATTCTGGCTGTTTTTTTAGCTGTGTCAACTCTTTGCGTATATCGCCGTCCAATAGAAATTTTTTGTGCTCTTTGTAGTGTTCTTCGTTGCGGCGTACAAAGTAATTTCCTGCAAATCGTGCCGTTCCTGCTGATTTCCTAAATTGTATTTCCTGCTCCGCTGTTGGCTTTAATCGTATTTTCTTTGCTAGTAACATTTTTTTGCTCCTTTGCGGACTGTGATGTTAATATTCTAGCACAAATTATCGCCAACTGCAACCATTTTGTGGAATTTGCCTACCTGACGGCAGTCAGGACAAACAAGATGTTTACCTATCGTTTAGTAAAAATGTTAATGTTTGTTTAATTTGTGTAGTTTTTCGTGTGTTCACATTAGGTCGCTACTCTAATGCAGTTCTCTTACGAACTTCTCATGCTTTCACATGAGTGCAGACTATATCTTCACCCTAATTTTTAGGGGCTAACCTTTTCCACTTGCTTAAGTGTACTCCCTCTCGGGATAGTCGTTGAACCTTGCTATTTCTAGCCTTGGCTGCTGAAGGTCGATTGTTTCAGAATTTAGGTTTACACCATGTTCCATTTTGCAACTTTTTTTACTTTCGTAACATTCACGCTTGGGTTTTCTTTTATCAAATTTATCCCTACGTTGTAGTGTTGCAAACTTTACGAGTTGCCAGCAATTAAATTAGTTTTCTGTTGGATTTCCACCAACAGCTTCATGCAGATTGCTCTGTCATGGAGGGCTTTAACTATTTTGCCTGCCCGCAGCAGGCGGGTCTATACATTTTGGTAGGTTTGTGTGCTTTTGTATAGATTTTTTGTAACAGTTTTGTTACCCATTCGCTCCACTTGGGCGTGTATCTTTTTCGTGATTTTCTCGTATGTTTCCTGTAGATTTAGTACGTTCATGTTAAAATCTCCCTTATTATTGGATTTTTTGTTTGTTGAATTTCATTGTTTATTAACCGACAACGTAAAATCGCCCTCTGTTGCCGTATTTTTGGCGGTCGAGATTGCCCTAAACAGGGTATTTTTGCCCCAATCGCTGATTATTCGGTAATCCGTCATGGTAATTTCTTCTATTTCAATGTCAACATCGATGTTGCAGGAAATAGCCACGCCGTCCACGATTAAGCGGTTTTTTTCAACGGTCGGCTTGTTGAATAAAAGCAAGTTGAAAACCAGCGGATTTTCGCAAGTTGCCAAAGAATAGCTGTCTTTTACGGTTAAGCCGCTGTCGGCAAAGGTAAATTGCCGCTTATAGCTGTTTACCGCCGCTTTTTTGGGATACGCCGCCGAAATATCCATTGAAAACAAAGTTGTGCCGTCCTCGTGAGTGCAATTTACGGCGGTTGCGGCTTGCTCCAACCCTGAAATCTGCTCATATCCGTTGATTGTCGGCGTGTTGTGATAACTTGACTGCATTGTCCAAATCTCGTAGCGTTTCGCACTAAACGTCTTTTTGGTGTACGTTTCCACGCCAGCATCGATTATTATTGGCTCGCCGCCGCTGTACACAATAAAATTGCCAATATCGTTGTGATTGTGGCTTTCATCGTTGTGTCCAGCTTTCGCCGCAAAAAATAGCCCATTCGCATTTCTGGCGGTTAGCACCTGAATCCCCTCAAAATAGAAGAAGTTTGGTAACGCTGGCAAAGTGGGCAAACTGGGCAAAGAAGCGGTTTTGTCGTCTTCATATTTTTGGAAGATGTTCGCAAAAGTCCTGAAAAGACACCAATATTCCTGTTCATAGCGGCGTTCCGTGAGATTATTCTTCATTACATATTCGGCAAATTTCACAAGAGTTTCGTCATTTGTCTTTTTGCCTGTCCTGTAAAGCAGGGCGGCTGGCACGTTTACCTTTGCGTGAGCGTCCGCAAAATTGACATAATATTGCTTGTCAATGTAGACACGATAAATATAACTTGCCATGTTCTTGATAAGCGGCGTATCGTGGATATTTATTGCGGAATTTGTAGCAATGTCAAGTTCTTCCAAAAAGTCAAAAAGAGATGCCGCCGCAACGCCAAAATAATTTGGACCCTCATCGCAACCGCCGTCCGCTTTGTAGCTTGCCAGAAAACGGTCGGTGCTTTTTATGGATTTTTCAACGCCAGCAACCCTGTTGGATTCGTCCCCCAAAATCAAGAACATCAGCAAAACGTTGGAGTTTATCCAAGGATTCCAGTTGTTTACAGGGCGGTTGTGGGTTAATCCGAGCCAGCCATTGCCGTCAAAATCCATGCGATGTGCGTATGGGTCAAGGATTCGCCGTTTAACTTCAAGTTCTATTCGCCGAGTAACCAGCGGTGCTTGTTTGGCGATTTCTTCGCCCAAAAAGTAATAAATCCAAGTCAAGCAAGCCCCTGTTTCTGCGGAAAAGAGGTCGATGTAAATGGGCTGCTCAATATCGGGCAATTCGGGGATTGTGCCGCCTCGCCTGTGGTTGTGGGCAGGAATAACCCAGCTGGTTTCCTCGCAAATCAGCCAAATTCCGTTGATAATGTCGTCAAGATATTCGCCGCCGCCGATGATGCACTCGGCTATTGCCAGTTTTAGCAAGGTTTGGCGGCGACCAAAGACCAAATCTTGGTATTTATCACGGTTGCCATTTTTCGCAAAATCCATGTAACGCACGGCGGGCAACGATTCCCAAGCAAAACTGCCAGCTTGCGTGTCGCCCAAAATGCTTTTGGCGGATTCCAGATAATAATCTTTCGTAATTTGCGGCAAGTTTTGCCACGCAACCCTGTCGGCGTACCGTGGAAACGGCGAAAAATCGTCCGCCAAACTTTGTTGAGTTGCTTGTTGCCATTTTTCAAAAATCATGGTTGACATATGTCATTCCTCCTGTTTTTTGGCTACATAAATAATAGCTGAAAATTTTGCGTTTGTCAACTAGTTTTTTATCCTTTAGTTTATCCTTTCAACGAGCCCACCATAACGCCCTTTACAAAATATTTTTGTGCGAACGGATAAATCATCAAAATGGGTGCAGTTGCCACAACGATAAGTGCATAGCGGATAACGTCCGCCATTTGCAACATTGCGATAACCGCCTCTGGGTCAGTTACCATGGACATATCTATTTGATTAAGAATAAGAATTTCACGCAGAATAATCTGCAACGGCATAAGTCCGCGGTCGGTGAGTAGCATTAGGGCAGGGAAGAATGAGTTCCAATGCCCAACGGCGGCAAACAGCGTAATAACGGCGATTACCGCTTTTGACAGCGGCAACAAACACGAGAAAAAATATCGTGCATCGGAGCAGCCGTCTATTTGAGCGGATTCTAGCAGTTCGTGCGGTATGCTGGATTGTATGAACGTGCGCGCGATTATCATAAGAAAAATCGGCAATCCGCCAGGCAAAACGATAGCCCACATTGAGTTGAGAATACCCAAATCTCGGATAAGCAAGAACCACGGAATCATGCCGCCGCTGAACAGCATCGTAAACACAAAAAACAGCATGAGAAAATTCCGCCCTTTTAGGTCGGCGCGCGACAGCGGATAAGCGGTAATCATTACAAGTGCAATGTTTATGAGCGTTCCCACGACAGTATAGCGGATAGTGTTCCAATAAGCCGACAAAATCAGGTGGTGGGCGAAAACATGGCTATAGCCCTCCAAACTAAAGTCAACAGGCCACAACACAACCAGCCCAGCCGAAACCGCCGCCCCAGACGAAAACGAGGCAGAAACCACATAAATCAGCGGATAAGCGAAAATAACGAACAGCAAACACAGCAAAATTCCAGTAATACCGTAAAATATCTTGTCAGAGCTGCTGTATTTGATTTTTTTCGCCTTTATATCAATACTTTTAACTTTTGTCATAAATTTTTCCCTTTCTACATTTCAGTCCAATCGCTTACCACAATCGAGTTCCGCTAATTTTGCCAGAAAGCACATTCACGAAAGCAAGCAAAGTGAAGTTAATAACCGAGTTAAACAGCCCAATAGCGGTCGCAAACGAGAAATCGCCGATGCCGAAAACCATACCGACTTTATAGACGTACGTGCTGATAACTTCGCTACGAGCGATGTTCAGCGGATTTTGCATTAAAAAGGCTCTATCAAAGCTAACGTTCATAATTTGACCTGCCGCCAGCACCAGCATAATAACGACGGTTGGCAAAATGCTAGGATAATCGATATGTAAAACTCGTTTGAACCTAGATGCACCGTCCAGTTGGGCGGCTTCGTGCAATTCTGGGTCTACGGAGGAAAGAGCCGCAATGTAGATAATACTGCTCCAGCCCAGCGTTTGCCACACTTGTTGCCACACAAAAATATGCGGAAACAGGTTTGCCGATGCAAAAATATTTGGCATAAGTTCGCCAGTCAGCATAAAATAAAGGTTGCCAACGCCGCCGACACGTGGGCTAAACAGTTGCATTGTCATACCAACGACAACGGCAATCGAGATAAAATGCGGCATATACGAAACGGTTTGAAACGTCTTTTTTAGGCGGAGAAACGGAAAAGCATTTAAGAGGAGTGCCAAAATAATTGGCAATGGAAATCCTGCGATAAGGCTGTAAAACGCCAACAGCAGCGTGTTGCTTAAAATTTGCGTAAAAATTGGCAAGTTAAACAGCCGTTCAAAATTTGCCCAGCCAACCCAAGGACTATACCAAATCCCAGCCAAAAGGTCGTATCGCCTAAAAGCAATCTGTGCACCCAACATTGGATAATAAGCAAAAATCAAAACGTGCACCACAGGTATCAGCAAAAACAGATACAACTGCCATTTTGACAAATAATTTTTGCGAAATTTATTCAAATTTTCATCTCTTTTCTAACACGCCAACCGCAAAGTCAAAACATTAAAATCAAAGTCAAAACCTTGGGGCGCTGCCCCAAACCCCGCAAGGGCGCTGCCCCTTGACCCCGCAAGGGACTTCGCCCCTTGACCCCGTAACATTTTAATTTTTTGGGTCGAGTTGGCGTTATAATTTAATTTCAAATCTCCGCCATTTTTGGGAACGGCGGAGATTTGATTGTTGCTGTTTATCGTCTATCCCAAGCACCTTGTGCTAATTCGCGCCAGCGGCTTAAGCCAAGCGATTCAAGTTCGGCTAAAAATGTGTCAAACTCGTCAAGCGAGCGTTGCCCTGTGATAAAAGCGGCGTTCATGGCGGTTAAATGCTCCGATACGCCTACTTGGACAATCGATAATTCTTCCAGTTCTTCTGCTGTGTAGAGCAAGCGTCCTACGATAGTGTTCATATCTGGGAAACGTGGTTGATAATATTGCAAATGGTAGCCTTGCCAGTTGACAAACGGCGTTGTGTCCACGTCTTCGATGCGGACAAAGGCACGTCCTATGCGGTATTCCCAGCGTTCAAAGCGAGGTGCGTTTTGCCAAATTATGTTGCCAGGCACGCCCCAAACTGGATTTTCTGGGAAAACGGCAAAGGTTGGCGGATCGATATATTGTCCAACCCAATTTTGCATTTCGGCTGGGTCGTCCGTCCAGTGTACGCCGTGTATGCCAAACTGCGAAACAGACGACATATAATCACTTTGCAAGTGGTCGCCTATGCGGAACGCCATTTCAGGATATTGGGCATCTCGTGTAATGAACCACATTTGGTTGGGCAGCGTTCTGTTGAAAGCCACGTAATTCACGCCCTCTGGGCCATAGAGCGGCCGCATTAGGTTAGTGCGTTCGGCGGCGATGCCCACATTGCCAAACATTCCAAAGCTACCAGCTGGGATAATTCCAGCAATGGGATTGGGCGATTGTGCCATAGAAGTGAGGTCGGAGCCACTTTGCGTGAACGTTTCGGAGGCGAGCAAACCGCTGTTAAACAGGCGGTTCATAAACCGCAAGCCCTCAACCCATTCAGGGCGTTCATAGACGAAAAATATTTGTCCGTTGCTGTCAAGGTTCATCCAGTTTTGGTCAGGGTTGGCGTTAATAAAGGCGTTCATAATGAACGGAATCGGCGAAACGTTCCAGCCGTCCACCGCGCCGACTAGTCCTATTGTGTTGCTGCCGTCCCCATTGGGGTCGTCGTGAACAAAGGCGGTCAGCACATTGTATAAATCTTCGGTTGTGTTGGGCATATCCAAACCGAGGTTGTCAAGCCAATCTTGATTTATCCACATTCTATGCGAGCCCTCGTTCCAGTGGAATTGATACCACCGTGGAATGGAGTAAATATGTCCATCCGCCATGCGTAAATTGGACATCATAAAATCACGATCGGCGGCTGCCATAGCGTTGATATTTGGGGCGATTTGTGGGTCGTTATAAAAATCGGTTAATGGGATAATAACGCCAAGCCGTGCAAATTCAGTAATTTGCATATCTGTGAAGTGGTCGAACATGACTACATCTGGCAATGTTTGCCCAGCGGTTACACGCAAGGTAAATTGTGTCATTGCCTCGGTCAGCAATGCAGGAAAAACGTCAAAATTTAGGTCAACGCCTAAAGTTTCTTCTATGTAGGTTGTCATCCATTGCGTGTTGAAATCTTCTACGTTGATTGTTGATTGCACACCGATAGTTACTGTCGGAACGCCGTCCGCTGGGGTTGCGGCTGTGCCACCTGCACCTGTGTCGGTTGTGCCAGTAGTGCCTGTTGTGCCGCCTGCCGCTGGTGCGTCATCTGTTTGTCCGCAAGCGGTAAAGGTTAGGGCAAAGATTGTCAGAAACGTGAGAGTTGTCAAGGTGTAAAAAAATTTTTTCATAAAAAGACCTCCAAGTTTTTTAATTTGTGCAATGTTTAGCACAATGTAATCAGTATATATATATATATAT
>WRKK01000346.1 GCA_009782245.1 Defluviitaleaceae bacterium
CCGAAAAAGAAACCGAAACGGACGGCGAAAATCAAAAACCGCAAATGTAAATTTTGGCTTATCTATTTTTAGGAGGAAATTTTATGGAATTTTTTGAAGTGTTAGAACAAAGGTATTCGCACAAGGAGAAATTTTTGGCGGATTCTGTGCCGTTGGCGGATTTAGAAAAAATTGCAACGGCTGGGTTGCTTGCGCCGTCGGGCGTTAATCGGCAATCGGCACGGCTTATTATTTTGCCCGATAGGAAAATGCTGGATTTATTATGTGAAATTTCGGCAACGGCTGGGCTAGAAACCGCACCAGCGGCAATAGCAGTATTTACCGATAAAACCGTAACTCCGCCCGATAGAATGAACTTTGAAAAAGAGGATTATTCGGCGGCGGTGGAAAATATGCTGTTGGCGGCGGTTGCCTTAGGTTACGCATCTTTGTGGCTAGATAGCCCCTTTTTTGACCCGCAAAATGAGGAGAAAGCGAAAATAGTGCTGAATATTCCCGTTGACAAGTATAAATTGTGGGCAGTATTGCCCATTGGCAAACCTAGCGATAGCGGCTCGCGGCGGGATAAATTGCCGTTTGGCGAACGGGTTTCTTATGCAAAATATGGGTTGGGAAAATAAGGCTTGGCAAATGCAAAATTTTGTGATATAATTTCAGAATGACTATTTGGAAAGGTTGGTTTTATGAGTTATTACCCAGAAATGGCAGTTACAGGGCGACACAGGTTTTTGGCGACAAAATTTTTTGTTAAATTTTACAACTTGTTGCCCAAATCCTATGTAAGCAAAGGCGATTTAGATTTGGTGTATTACGGCAATTTACGTGAATACACCGCAAAATTGGTTGACATATCCGCCATTAAGGACGTGCAAACATTTCTAACGGAAGATATTTACCAACTACGCTCGGTGCAACCTGATTTAACCGTTTTTCACAAACAGCCGTACATTGAAAATTTCAACCAAACAAAAACGGCAGGTCGTCCCGATTTGGTGGTAGAAATATGGTCAGATGGCAACAGCGAAACGGTGCGTGCCGAAAAATTCAGCCTATATTCCTCATCGCCAGTAACGGAGCATTGGTACATTGACCAGCAAGACAACGAAGTAAAACGCTTTTTAGGCGAAACCGAATTGCCCTCGGTATTTTTGGGCGAAATAGCCACCACAAACGGCGGCGTAACCGTAGATTTAACTGATTTAGCACTTGATTAGCACTTAATTAGGAGGAAACGGCATGAAAAAATCAACAAAAATATCCATTTTAGCATCTGCGTTGGCGGCAATTTTGATAGTGCAAATAGCAATTTTTGCCTTTGACCGCAACGGTGCAGCGGCTGCCGAAAATACGACAAGCGGAAATCCGCACTTTTTTCTGGACAGCTTGCAGGAACGTGATGAAATTGTGTTGCAATATGCACAATTTGGCACAGAAACTATACTTGTAAATCCGCAAAACCCGCACGCCGACGATCTTTTGATAGAATTTATAGCGGAACACACAGGCGAAACCCTCGAAAACGCTCAACTTCAACTTGAAAATTGGCGAGAATTTGCCACCGAACCGCCAACCGAACGAGACGAGTTTGCACTAGAATATCTGCAATTTGGCACAGAAACTTTTCTTATAGCACCCGAAATGCCAGGCAACGCCGAACTTTTGGAGCAGTTTATAATAGAAAATACCGACATAAATTCAAGGTTAGCAGAATTATTCTCTGAACAATTTGGGCAGCATTCCGCTTTTGCACCGATTATTTGGGAGGGGCGTGTTTACAGCCACGAGTACATTCACGGCAATAGCAAAATTTGGGACGAACTTTTCGCAAGCGGCGCAGAATATGTTGACACTTGGAGTATGCAATCACGAGAATTTGACATAAATACAGGGTTTACTGTTCCGCCCAACGAACAAGCCCTTTTTAGGGAATACCGCCCGTCAAATTTGGGCGAACAAACAACTTGCCAACCAGGCGCACATATCGGTGAAATTATTTTTAACCCCGAAATTACCAAAAGTATAAGACTGGCTGGGTCTGACGTTTACGATTTGTCCGATTGGGCTGTTTTGCGGGCAACTAGAACGGGCGTTTGTTCGGCATCTGGCACGATTATAACCGAAACTGTTGAATTAACGTTTTTTGTCGGAGATTAAACGGTTGAAATTAATGCGAGTAGCGAAAGGGGTTTCCACATGAAAACGCAAACAAAAGCCAAAATCAAAAAAATTCTGCTAATATCTTTTGTAACTTTTTCAATGTTCGCATTTTTCGTGTTAATTGTGGATTCGTTGCAATTTTATTTGCGTGCAACGGGGATTCCCGTGGTGGACATACAAATCACGGAAACCGAGGTTGACACTTTTTTGTCAACCTTAAACGTGCCGCAATCCACACTGCAAGCCGCTGGATTTTACGAAAAATTCGCAATATATGCCGCTTTACAGGAATATCCCAACGCAACTTTTGCGTTTTCCACGCTTGAACACCCAAAAGGCACGGTTACTGTGCTTGGTGCAGATTGGGAAATTTTGCAAGGCGAAAATGTGCGACCAATAAATCTTGAGCAAATCCGCCAAGTTGGCGACATTTCCGATGAAGATTTATCATTTTCGTTAATGATATTTTCATTGAACGACCAATTTAACCGATTTGCGTTTTTCCCAACTTTTACGTGGCACAAAAACGCCAACATTACCAACGATATTTTCGGCTTTACTTTGGATAACTCGTGGCGGCACGATATTGGAAATGCCAGCATTACAGTAACAGGCAATTTCGGCAACTCTACCCAGACTTTGCGTTTTGACCACAGCGGCACTAGTTTTGGAGCAGAACTCGGCACGGCACACAGATTAAACGGCGTAAACGGTACGCAATTTCAAGGCACAGCCGCATTTTTCGCAAGCCCCACAGAAACCGCCGAAACCGCCAACCGCCGCATAACGCTATCTTACTCACAGGATAACTCTTTTTTCAATAGTAGGCAAATTCCTTTGGAAATGGCGAACGTGTTTTTTGCTCCGCAATCGCGCGTTGCCAATGCTCAACTGTTTGTAGAATGGTAGGAAAATTAATTTAATTGCCCTATTATCTTGACAAAAACAACAATCGTGGTACAATATAAAGCGGAACTGGAAGTGATACGAACGTGAACCGCAGAGAAACAAACGCAAAACCATTTGAACATTTGCCAATCCCTATGCAGTTGCGTTATGTTAAACGTATTGCTAGGAAATATGGTATTGACCTTACGGGGATTAGGATTAGGATAGATAGGGATCCTCATAATTTGAATTGGGACGTTACTGGCGAAGCTAACCCTAGCAGAATAGGCGATATAATACTATTGCCTAACGCATTTATAAGTGAAGAAATAGTAGCACGAACGCTATTCCACGAAAAAATACACATCGAACAGTTTAGACAATATGGTAGCGAATATGTGCAAAATAATCACGTCCGTTTTGAAAAAGAGGCATATACCGCTGAAACAGAACGATTTGAAAGGAGTTAAATCGCAAATGCCTAAAAAATACGAATGGCAAAATAAATGGAAAAACGTATACCACAGCATATACAACAAAAATATACCGAATAATTGCCCCTACTGCACAAGCGAGAATACAGATTACTGTTTTGTGTATATTTCTCCTGCAATAGACGGCGTAGTGCAGAACGGGTTTATAGAAGTGTGGTGTAACTCGTGCGGCGAGTTTGATAATATATCTTGCCGCAACGTAAAAGAACAAAACGATTTTCAAGTGTACACCCACGAACAATACGAAGTTCACAGGCAAAATAGGCAACGCCTAACCGAGCCAAATCGAAAACGAACGTTTCGGGTGGAGGGAATAGCACTATGAAAAATCGTAACAAATGGGACTCTAGTTATGTCTCGATAGCAACACATGGCACACCAGGAAAATGCCCTTTCTGTAATAGCGAAAATACAGATTATTTTAACTTGCTTGTAGGCGAAAAAAGTGGGTTTACAGAAATATTTTGCAAGGAATGTCATGCTTTTAATACCATGTCATTTCCGAGATTGCCAAAAAATCACGATTTCAAGATGTTTACATTGGAAGAATACAAAATCCATCAAAAAGAGAGAAGTTTGCGTTTAGGATTAGATTCAGCCGAGCCACAAAGCACCAACTTTACATTTACAGAACAACCCCAACCATTGCCACAACCTATAAACGCCTAAACAAGGCAAACTATTTTAGACCTAATCGCAAAAATGCAAAAGGAGTTAAATCGCAAATGCCTAAAAAATATGAATGGCAAAACAAGTGGGAAAACGTATACCACAGCATATACAACAAAAATATACCAAATAATTGCCCATATTGCACAAGCGGGAACACAGATTACTGTTTTGTGTATATTTCTCCCGCAATAGACGGCGTAGTGCAGAATGGGTTTATAGAAGTGTGGTGTAACTCGTGCGGCGAATTTGATAATACATCTTGCCGCAACGTAAAAGAAAAAAACGATTTCCAAGTTTACACCCACGAACAATACGAAGTTCATAGGCAAAATAGGCAACGCCTAGCCGAGCATAAAGAAACAAAACTACTACAAAAAGAGTGCATAAGGTTAGGGATTATATTGACAATTTTTGTAATTCTGCTAAAATAAATAATATGACGAATATAGATGACCGTAGTGCAGGCGGTTTAAGACGTAGCCCATTTACTACACTAAATTCCGAGGAAATTGAACATTTGCGGACTGAAATTAGGGCTATTGGGGCTGACGAGAGTGTGTTTTTGTTTAACGATGGTGACAGAACTGGATATACAGATAATGACGATATAATAAGTATTCGTTACGATGTTTTTCCAAACACAAATTCGACACACCCGCGAAATTTAATGAGCGAACGAGCAGTATTAGCCCATGAATATTATGGACACAGAGCCAACAGAGGAACAACTGTAACTAGCGGTAGTTGGAATGACGAATTTAGAGCAAGTTATTTAGCCGCCCGAAATGCCCCCAACTTATCTGACGAAGATAGACGATTTTTGGTTTTAGATGCAATAGAACGTGCAAGAGAAAGTGGAGTAACAATACGTTATAACGATTTTATGAGGAGGATTATTTATGCTTACTAAAATACCCGAAAAACACACAATGGAAGAATTTAAGCTGTTAGGGAGTGTCGCTGAAGATTTTGGGAGATTTGGCAAAACAAATCGTAAATGCTCACGTTGCGGAAATGATTTTGAATATTATAAAAACAGCAGTTCTTCCCAAACAAAATGCAAAACAACAGATTGCCTTGAAAGAATAAGCAGAGGAATTTGAATTTAATGAGAAAATTGAACGATTGGCGACTAGAAAAATATAACGCAACCGATACAACCCTCTTCGCCCCAAAAAAATTTCCGCAAACAAAAAAATAATCTTGACATTCCCCCAAAAAAAATATATATTAATATGTAGGTAAAAAATTTTAATAAAGGAGCAATTTTGTGAGAATTTTAGTGCTTGTCGCCATTTGGATTATGTTAAGGGAAGAAATAACTGTATTTGACCTAATTTTGGGGTCTGTTATTTCTGTTGCCTGCATGGCTTACAGCCACCGTTTTTTGCCTGTCAAAAAAATTGAAGATATTCTGCCGCTAAAGTTGTTTTTGTACCTGCTGCATCTTATAGGGCAGGCTTATGTTGCGGGGTTTCAAGTTATTAAGATGATACTTGTCGGCAACGTACGCGCAGATGTTGTTGCAACGCAAACTACACTAAAAAATGAATCTTTGCGGGTAATGCTGGTGGATTCTATTGCAATAACGCCAGGTAGCGTCCCGCTAGACCTTAGCGACGACATAATAACAGCCCTTATACTAAAATACAAAACCGACCCCCGCCAGGAAATAGACGACTCTGTAAAAGGCAACTTAGAGGTTGAACTGCTAAAGGCACAAAAATAGCGTGTTTTGCATACTAAACCAGAAAGGAGAGTAATGCAAACCGCATTACACATTAAAAATGTATATCGAATGGATTTTATGGCTTTTGTTTGCCTTTATGCTACTATACATAATTTACGCAATTAAAGGCCCGTCAATATGGGATAGATTGCTCGCAATGAGCGTTATATCTACCAAAATAATTATCATAATTATTTTTTTTGCCACCGTCAACGATACTTCCTATATGCTAGATTTCGCCATTATTTACGCATTGTTTGGCTTTATTGGCACAATTTTTATCGCATTGTTCCTATCAGAACGCAGCAAACGCAAAAAAGAGTGAAAACAGAGTAAAAACAGAGAGTAAAAACAGAATGAAAAAAACCAATTTAGAAAGTGGATAATATGAACGAATTTCAAATAATTTTGGGTAACATAATAATAACTATCGGCGTTATATTTATGATGTTTGGTGCTTTGGGCGTGTTTCGGTTCAAAACGTTTTACACACGTTTGTTAGCGGTTGCCAAAACGGACACAGTTGGTGCATTAACCATTATTATCGGGCTTATTGTGCGGCAGGGCTTTACGTTTTTTTCGGGAAAATTGGCTTTGCTTGCCATTATAATGCTAATGTTTAACCCGCTAGTATCGCACATTTTGGCACGGTCTGCCTATCTAAGCGGCTACCACGAAGACGAAGACGAAACTAGCGATAATGCAAAAATACCAGTAAAAGAGGGCGAAAAATGACACCAATACTTTTAGGCTTTTTGATTATTACAGGAATTTTTATTGTGCTAGAGCGGAACATTGCTAGAATCATAATTTATCTGGCAATATTTTCCCTGATTGCCTCGGTTTGCTATATGCTAATGGGTTCGCCCGATGTTGCTATGGCAGAGGCTATTGCTAGTGCTTTTACGGTAATCTTCTTTATAATATGCTTTGAAAAATATTTTAGCTTTACCGATGCAGTAATCGGAACTAGCGGAATTGCTGGCCGCCGCATTATTCCGCTAGTGTTTACGCTTGGCTTGTTTGGGCTAGTTATGTACTTTCGCCCCATTAGCTACGATACAATGTATTTGGGCGAACTGTACCTTGCTAACTTTACAACCGATGTCGGCGGCGAAAACCCCGTTACTGCCATATATTTAGGCTACCGAGTATACGACACCCTTTTTGAGGCACTTGTTGTTGTTGTTAGCGTGGTTGCCGCAATCCATTTATCGGCGTTTAGCGACGAAAAAGTTAAAACGGGGCAGCTTATCACAAAAGAAACCCACAGCGAAGTGCACGAATCTGGGCTGGCGGTTTACGCTATACAAATAATTTGCCCACTTATGCTACTGTACGGCGTTTACTTAGTGCTTAACGGGCATCTTACGCCAGGCGGCGGCTTTCAGGGCGGGCTTGCAATCGCATCTTTCTTTATATGCCGCTACATGATTTACAACGTAACCGACCTGCCTATCCGAAAAATTATCCGCATGGAAGAATTAGTTTTCGTTTCTATAACAATATTTGCGGTTTCTATTGTATTTTTGGGTGCTATGGCTTACTTGCCAGAGGATTTGTATCTTACTTTTCAAATTGGCTATATGCTGATTATGAACGGGCTGATAGGGCTGAAAGTAGCCTGCGGGTTTATTATTTTGTTCTATAGATACATTGTTATAGAACATGACGGGGTGTAATAAATGGACATGAATGTTACCGAAATAGTGGAAATACTAACACTAGTGCTATTTTTTGTGGGTTTTTATGGTCTTATAACAACCACAAATATTGTAAAATCAATAGTGTTTATCAGCCTTATAGAAACGGCTGTAGTGCTGTTTTTTTTGGGAATCGGCTACCAAATGGGCATCATGCCGCCAATAGGCACAGATTTAGATTACGCAAACGTTGCGGACCCGCTGCCGCAAGCCCTTATGATTACAGCGGTTGTAATTGGTCTAACTGGTACTGCCGTTAATATTGTTATGTTTATAACGATATTCCGAAAATACGGCACAGCTAGTTGGGAAAATCTTAAAAATAAGAATTCGGAGCAAGGTTTATGCTAATATATTTTGTAATAATACCTATAATAGTTGCGGTCTTTTTGTACCTGTTTCCGTTTCCAAGGTTGGCAAAAATTATCGCCCTTTTGGTGCAATTAGGCTTATTGATAGCTGTAACGTATCTTTTTTATATAACACGGCAAACCGAAGTTGTTACCGTTATTGGCCCGTACACCGAGGCTTTGGGGATTATCCTGCGAGCGGATTATTTATCGGCAGTTTTTGTTTTGCTGACGGCGTTTATTTTTTTAATGGTAACGCTGTACAGCTTTAATGATAAGATTAGCCGCCTTTTTTGGCTACTGTTGTTTATCTGGGAGGGCGTTATTATCGGCGTTTTCCTTACCAGCGACCTTTTTAACGTGTTTGTTCTTATGGAAGTTGCTACCCTTGTTGTTACTATTCTTATCATGTTCAACAAAGAAAAACGCTCTATGTACGACGGGCTTATTTACATTATGATAAATTTTGTGGGCATACAATTTTATTTGCTGGGATTGGGCTATTTATACCGCAATGTCGGTATTTTAGAGCTAAACGCCGTGGCGCAATCGGTCAGCTTGCTAGAAACCAGCCAGCTTGTTTTGCCGTACGCTTTTATTATGACATTTATTGGGCTAAAGTGTGCATTACTGCCGCTGTTTAGCTGGTTGCCAAAAGCACACAGCACGCCAGGTGCGTCGCCAGCTGTTTCTGCGTTGCTTTCGGGCTTGCATATTAAAACGGGCGTTTATTTGTTTTTGCGGTTTCAAATTGTGTTCCAAGGTATCGGCTTAGAATGGCTTTTTGTTGCTATTGGACTTGTAACCGCCGTTGTTGGCGTAATTATGGCAATATCGCAAAAAAATATTAAACGTATTTTGGCATACAGCACAATAGCCCAAGTTGGCTTGATTATTGCGGGTATAAGCCTTGGCAGCGTTTATAATTTTACGGGCGCGGTGTTTCATGTTGTCAACCATGCTTTGTTTAAGGCGGTGCTATTTTTGGCGGCGGGTATTATAGCCGATGCGTACGCCAGCAAAAACATAACCGAAATAAGGGGCGTATTAAAGCAGTTGCCCATTGTAGGTTTTGCGACCATTTTCGCAATTTTGGGAATTATCGGTATGCCTGGCTTTAACGGCAGCATATCAAAATATTTTTTAATGTACGAAGTTGGCTGGCTGCTTAACGCTATTATGGTGGCGATAAATTTTGGCACAATAACTGTGTTTGTTCGGTATGCAACAATATTTTTCGGCAAGCCCAAAACGCCGCTATTGCCCGAAAATTTAACGGCTTATCGGGATAAATTTAAGCAGTTTCCGATAGTAATATTAGCGGTGTTTTGCCTAATTTTCGGCGTTTTTGGCAACTCGGTTATATCGTTATTGTTTAACTGGGAGGCACAAATAGATATGCTAGGTTATTTGGAAAAATCGGCTATTTTTGCGGTTAGTTTGGCGGTCGGCTGGCTAGTTTACAGCAAATTACTAAAAGGCAGAATCCTATTAGACCGCATTAGCGAAATTGACCTAGGTTTTAGGGGAATGTGTGCCGCATTGGGTGTGTTTTTTGCAGTAATTTTATTGACTGTAGGATTTTTTGGCTAAATGTGATATAATTTAATGTGTAACGTACAAAAAGTTGCAAGCAAAAAAGGGATAAAAATAAAAAATAGCGAGGAGGTTGGCAACATTAATTTCAATCGCAAATTTCAATCGCAGAAATTAACGTTGCCAAAAAATATGGGATTTATGTACGAAACGCATATGCACACAATGGAAAGCAGCGGCTGCGGCAGAAATACCGCCGAAGAACAAGTATACGCCTACAAAGAACGTGGCTACACGGGCATAATTATTACCGATCATTTTATTAATGGTTATTCAACTTGTCCACGGTACGGCAATGTATCTTGGCGCGAAAAGGTTGGCTATGTAGTTGCGGGTTACTTGGCGGCAAAAGATGCTGGCGATAACGTTGGTTTGGACGTTTTTTTGGGCTGGGAATTTACCGTAAAAGGCTCCGACCTGCTAACTTATGGGCTAGATATTGCCTTTTTGCTGGATAACAAAGATATTGACAAACTAACAGTGCCGCAATATAGCAAAGTTGTCCGCAATAATGGCGGATTTTTGGCACAAGCACACCCATATCGTGATAAACCGTATATCGAACATAAATTTCCCGTAAAGCCCGAATTTATTGACGCTATCGAAGTTTACAACGCCTCCGACGAAATATACAGCACCAACAGAGCCAACGAAAAAGCCGATATGTTCGCTAAAAAGCACAATATGCCAATTCAAGCGGGCGGCGATTCGCACGGGGTAAACGATCCGCCTAGCGGAATAATACTTGCCAAAAAAGCCAAAAACATATACGATATAATCAACGCTATCAAAAACAAAGAGGTTTCGCTGATTATTTAGCCTTTTATCGTGGCATAACAAGGGGGTTTTTGCGTGAAAAACACAACAAGCTGGAAAAAAATTAAAATGTTTTTTGCCGTTCTTTTGTTTGTTTTATTTGGTATGATTGGATTTGTTGGCTTTGCAATAGTTTCTTCTTGTGCGGCGGAAAATATCTACGGGCCTCCGCCCGACGAACTTGTTGCAACTTTTTTGGATTATTTACAGGCTGGCGAGTATCTTGCGGCGGACTCGCTGGTTAGTGCCGAATCGCCCGTCTCGTTGCACGATGTGGAAGAGGAATATCGTGGTATTTTTCACAACCTTAGCTACAGCGATATTACCGCCACAATCAACGGCAGCCAAGCAACAGTCGCCGTTACAATAACCAACCTGGATTTTGCAATGCTTATGGATAACATTATGAACGAAGTTTTTCACTTGATTTTCACGGAAATCACAAGCGAAGAACTTACCGAAATAATCAACAACAGGCTTATAGAGAAACTTTCGGCAGACAGCGCCGAAACACCCGAAACATCAGCAACACCAGCAACACCAACAACACCAACAATAGAAAAATCCGTTACTGTTAATTTAACGGTAATTGAAAACTATTGGCACATTATCGTAGACGAACCTTTCGCAGATGCCATTACTGGCGGCTTGCTTTCGTTTGTGGCTTATGCACAGGGGTTTTCGTGATTTAATTAATATAGTACATAAAAATTGCCCACGAAATCACTAAAATCGCTAAAATTTCATAGAAAAGGAAAAAATATGGACGGAACATTTGATGTAGATGCAGTTGTAGAGCGGATTCTTTTTCGTAACGCCGAAAATGGCTATACCGTGGCAAAAATAACGGGACAAATAGATCACGAAGAGGACGAAGAATTTACTTGCGTGGGCTATATTCCCGAGATAAGTTTGGGCGAAAATTTGCTGATAACGGGTAAATGGGTAGATAACCCCAAATATGGCCCGCAAATTTCCATAATTTATGCCGAAAAAAACGTAAAAACCACCGCCGACAGCATGGAGAAATATTTAGCAAGCGGCATAATTAGCGGCGTAGGCAAGGCGATGGCAAAACGCATAGTAGCGGCTTTTGGCGAAAACACGTTCGTTATTATAGAAGAAACGCCCGAACGATTAACGGAAATTAACGGAATAACCCCTGCAAAAGCCGCCAATATAGCCGAAGTTTTCCACGAAAAACGGGATCAACGCAAAACAATGCTGATTTTGCAAGAATACGGCGTTTCGCCCACTTTTGCCATGAAAATTTATAACAAATACAAAGCCGCAACGCTCGCCATTATCAAAAATAACCCGTACAAACTAGCCGACGATATTGACGGTATTGGTTTCAAAAAAGCCGATAATATCGCCCAAACTATCGGCATTGGCTTCGATTCGCCCTTTCGGGTCGCCGCGGGGATAGTTCATTCGCTAGAAGTGGGTTTTGGTAGCGGTCATGTTTTTTTGCCGCAAAAAATGCTGATTAACGAGGCGGCAAAAATTTTGCAACTTGCCCCGCAAATAATAGAAAACACACTAAAGCAAATGCAAATAGACCAAACCATATATTGCGAGAAATTTCCCGAAGACGACGACACGGCGGTTTTTTTGAATTATTTTTATTACACCGAAATAAACGTTGCACGGCGGCTACACGATTTAGCTGAAGTTGTTCCGCAAAGCGAAAAGCAAGCTATTCGCACAATGGCGGAAGAATCCGCCAAAACTTTTGAAACCGAAACCGATTTGCAACTTTCTAAAGATCAATTTGATGCTATTATCGAAGCCAACCTTAACGGCGTTTTAATTATCACGGGCGGGCCTGGCACGGGCAAAACCACCACAATAAAAACTATGATACATCTTTTATCCAAACGGGGGCTAAAAATTGAACTCGCCGCACCAACAGGCCGTGCCGCCAAACGCATCGCCGAAACCACCAACCACGAGGCAAAAACAATCCACCGCTTACTAGAGCCAATGTTCTCGCTGGACAGCCGCCAAACATTCCAACGGGACGAAGACAATCCGCTGGAAACGGACGTGCTTATCGTGGACGAGGCATCTATGATAGATATTTTTTTAATGAACAGTTTGCTAAAAGCCTTAACGCCTGGCACTCGGCTTATTATGGTGGGCGATGTTGACCAACTGCCGCCTGTTGGGCCTGGCAACGTGCTAAAAGATATTATCGCCAGCGGCTGCATAAAAGTTGTACGGCTAACCGAGATATTCCGCCAAATGCAAGATAGTGCGATAATAATGAACGCTCACAAAATCAACAGCGGCAAATATCCCGCACTAAACGAGCGTAACAACGATTTTTTCTTTATAAAACGCACCGACCAGCAAAATGTAATAGCAGAAATATTAGACCTGGTCAGCGAGCGGCTGCCCAAATATATCAGCGGCAACAGCATGGACATACAAGTGCTAACGCCCATGCGAAAATCCAACTTGGGTGCGTTTCGCATTAATCAATTTTTGCAAAATCATCTTAATCCGCCAGCCGCCCACAAACGGGAAATGGAATACAGGCAAGTTATATTCCGTGAAAACGACAAAGTTATGCACATTAAAAATAATTACGAACTAGCATGGGAAATCAAAAATGCCGATAATACGCTCCACGAGGAGGGTAGCGGCGTTTTTAACGGCGATACGGGAAAAATTACCCAAATTACCAACAGTTCGCTTACCGTGCTGTTTGACGACAACAGGCAAGTTGTATACGATATTACCCAAATCAGCGAGCTAGAATTAGCATACGCAATAACCGTGCATAAATCGCAAGGTAGCGAATACGCCGCCGTGGTAATTCCAATACACAGCGGCCCCGATATGCTATTTAACCGCAATTTACTATACACCGCCGTTACAAGGGCAAAAAAACTGTGCGTAATAGTAGGTATCCCAGAAACGTTGCACAAAATGGTTGACAATAATCAGGAAGTGCTTAGGTATACGAGATTATCGCACAGAATACGGGCGGTTGGGGGGTGATGACCTGTTTGCGTATGTTTTTATTGAAATATTTGGAGGTTTTTTTTAGGGGCGGCAGAAAGGGAATGGAAAACGGGCGGCAGACAGGGAATGGAAAACGGGCGGCAGACAGGGAACAGGAAAACGGGCGGCAGACAGGGAATTGGAAAACGGGCGGCAGACAGGGAATTGGAAAACGGGCGACCGAGGACGGTCGCCCGAAATTCATCACGTTCTCGGTCGCCCGAAACTTACAACAACAGGCAGACCGCCCACAGCTTTATGCTAGTTCAACCTGCTATTACCAAAGTTAAAGAAATCAGTTGCGGCTTGTTGCGGCGTAAGTTGACCTAGTGCGACTAATTCAGTTATGCGTACTAGTTCGTCTATGATTTCAGCCGAACCCTCTGGGCGCGGCGGATTTACTGGCGTGGAGTTGTCGCCCATCCAAGATACAAATTCCGATTGCACTTGGTTTAGCACGGGGAGAGCGGGGTAAATGATGTTTGCAATTTCGGTGTTTGGAATAACGCCACGTTCCGCCATCATAATTTGGTGCGGACGAATATCGTTCAGCCAAAAATCGATTAGAGCGGCGGCATCGTCCACGTTTTCGCTTTGCGTGGTTATCGAGAGGAACATTGATGCTCTGCCAAAGTTGGAGACCGTTGGGTTAGTAGATGGATATGTAGTCATTGCCAACATTGTGCCGTCTGGTGCGGCATCTGACAGGGCGACTATCATGTTTGACCACACTGGCGAGTTCCAGGTGCGCAAATTCGGGTTGTCCATGTTTGGCGGGTAAACTAGCGGGTCTTGGGCTGTGCCGTCGCGGCCCGCCATGTCTTCGGGGCGGATATGCCAACCCTCTTCTATTCCCAAGGCTATTGTTTGGAAAAATTCCTCGTAATTAGCGGGAGTGCCGCCCATTCCGTTCGCCTCCAACATAACTACGCCTTGCGCCCGCAAGTGAATCTCCATTTGGTTTGCGGGATCGTTAAACGCCCAATTTGTCCGCACCCCCGAGAGTTCGTATATTTCTCGGCTTAAATCTATAAATTGCTGTAGCGTTATGTTTCTTGGTGCGGATAAGCCCAGTTGAACCAGCAAAGTGGCGTTATACACCATTGCTGTGGCGTTCATGCCTATTGGAATGGCGTAAATTCCAGCACCCATGCGGCCGCCCTCCACAACAGTTTGCGGGATATTTGCGGTGCTTATGCGGCCATCGTTGAACATTGGCAACAGGTCAACTAGTAAATCGTTTTCCCTAAATTCAAGCAAAGTTGACCAGTCCATTTGAATAACATCTGGTAAGTCGCCAGCAGGGGCTAACGTGCGGAGCATCGGCCAATAATCGCCCCAGCCCGCTTGCAATTCTTCCACAAAAACGCCGTCATGCTCTTCCATAAACAGGTTTAGCACAGCGGTCGTCTGCTCGTTACGGGTTGGGTTTCCCCACCAACCAAATACCATATCGGTATCGCCAGCACCGCAAGCCGTGAACAGGGCAGTCGTGAACAGAGCCATCATCGCCAAAATCAGTAATTTTTTCATAAAAAAACCCTTTCTTTTGATAAAAATAAATTATTTTGTTGCTTTTGA
This sequence comes from Defluviitaleaceae bacterium, assembly GCA_009782245.1. Taxonomy (GTDB): domain Bacteria; phylum Bacillota; class Clostridia; order Lachnospirales; family WQUN01; genus WRKG01. The sequence goes on from WRKK01000346.1 coordinate 14,999, forward strand.
GTTTAGTATATAGAGAGATGTGGGAACTGTCAAGGGGTGTTGCCTACAAAAATTTTTGTGATGTTACAGAATTTTTTGTGCAAATTGCTGGTTGGTGTGGTTTTTGGCGGCAGTCGGATTGGTTAAAGTGTACATTTTTTAGAGGGGTTTGGAAGTTGCGGCTGAAAAATTTTGTTAATTGTGCTAATTGCTTGCTTTTGCCCAAAAAACGTGGTATTATTGTAAATAATGCAAAATCAACAGGAGGTTATTATGTTACACACAAAAAAATTATTTTTATTAGATATGGACGGCACAATCTACCTAGGAAACCGCCTTTTTGACTACAGTTTGGCGTTTTTGGATTATATAACGCAAATGGGGGCAAGTTATATTTTTATGACCAATAACTCGTCCAAAAATTCGCGGCAATATTTGCAAAAGTTGAATGGTATGAATATTCCTGCGACCGCCGCCAACCTTGTAACGTCAACCCATGCGACGGCGGATTACATATTAACGCATTACCAAAGTCAACCTGTTTACGTTTCTGGGACGGCGGCATTTAGGGAAGAATTAGCCGAATTGGGCGTAAATATTACCGAAAGCCTAACAACGCCAGTTGCCCTAGTTATGGGCTTTGACACCGAACTTACATTCCAAAAATTGGAAAATATGTGCATTTTGCTTAACCGAAACATAGGCTACATCGGCTCTAACCCAGACCCAACTTGCCCCACGGAATACGGCTATGTGCCAGATTGCGGCTCTGTTGCACAAATGTTGAAAAACGCCACCAAAAAAGAGCCAATTTTCATAGGAAAACCCATGCCAACCATAGCAGAAATGGCGTTAAAAAAGGCGGCGGCAAGCAAGGCGGAAACAATAATAATTGGCGACCGACTTTTTACCGATATAGCTTGCGGGATAGCCGCCGAAATAGACACAGCCCTTGTGCTAAGCGGCGAAAGCACCCGCAAAGACATGGAAACTAGCCCGCATATTCCCAAATACGTTTTTGAGGATTTGGGGGAAATGTTGGGGGAGTTAGTAAAAATCAGTAAAAGTCAGTAAAAATCAGTAAAATTATCGCCTAAATGTCAACCTCAATGATTGCCGTAAACTGAAAATTAAAATCCAGCCGCTCGGCGGTGGTTTTAGTGCTTTTATTTATCCTACAAACAAAAATCAGAGGTTTTTAAGTAAAACCCCTGATTTTTGTTTGTAGGATAGCAAAATTTCTTGGTTGACACTATTCTTCTAGCATTTCAACTTTTACTTCGCTCAAATATTCTGATATTCCGTAAAAAATTCTACCATCGTTCAAAAACACTCGTATTAAAACGTTTTCTTCTGTGTTTGGCAAATCTCCCCATATACCAAAAACTTCGGGATTTCCTTGCCTTACCCTAAAGCGAGCAACTTGAGCTTTGTGTTCTCCGCAAAATACTTCTACTCTAGCTACCATGCTTTGGGTAACAATCTTACCATTGAAATCTACATCAAATCGGTATGAAATACGCTTTGATTGATTTTGCGTTGCTCTTGTTTGTGTTTCCCCGTCTGTTTCATGGAGTGATATTGGCTGTGTTAGAGAAAGTTGCTGTATTGCTGGCGATTCTCTTTCGGGTTGGCTAGGGGAAATTGGTGGTTGTGCTGTAGGCGGTTCGTTGTCGTACACATATTCTTCCTCTTCCTCTTTCTCTTCAACTTCAGCAGCTGGTGGTGGTGCGAAATTTGGCGGTAAAGCTAAAATTGGTTGGTCTGGCGTTTGAATTGGCGGCTCAACTTCGGGTAGCGTTTGGTCTGGCGTTTGGATTGGCGGCTCAACTTCGGGTAGCGTTTGGTCTGGCGTTTGAATTGGCGGCTTAACTTCGGGTAACGTTTGGTCTGGCGTTTGGATTGGCGGCTCAACTTCGGGTAGCGTTTGGTCTGGCGTTTGGATTGGCGGCTCAACTTCGGGTAAATTTGGGTGCATTGGTGGGGCTAAAATTGGCGGCTCAATTTCTAAAAGCGGTGGTAATGGGTACACTATAATTGCATCTTCAACTTCTGGCAGAGTAAAATCCAAACTGTGATCTATATTAAAAGACACAAACGCCTCTCTCGGCGTTCCGCCCTGCCTACCTTGCAAATTATTTAGATGCCCTATGCTACTGTTTACGGAAAATGTCGCAGGAAACCTAAACCATTCTGGAGCAGTTAGCTGAACTTGGTGTTGGTTGTTAATTGTTTCTCCTAAGAATCTAACTTCAATATAAGGTGTGTTAAATTCTCCACTGCCCGTAACTTGCCATAAATTTGGGTTAGTTTGATAATCCAAGCCATCTGTTGGGGTGTATTCTAGCCGTACATTAGAAATCAATTCAACATATCTAGGGAATACTCTGACAGTTTGATTGCTAACAAATTGCGGTTGAAGGCGATGTTCCCAAAAGTTAGGCAGTATAATATTGGTGGCTGTGATGTTTTGGGGGAAATTATGCCCAGGCGCAGAAATTCCAAGCGTTAAAGTAGGTTGGGTTGCTGTTTCGGTTGCCACAGTAGATATAGAGTAAGTAGCAGGGTTTGGGTTAATTGCCGTCCAGTTTGGCGTATTGATGAGCTCTAAAGATTGCAACTGGCTGTTTTGCCGAGCATCAACTAATAAATTTGTGCCGCTCATTCTAGGATTAAAGAATACCCAACCTGCTATAGGTTGAATGTTTATGTTTGTATTTAATGTTAAATGAGGGTCGGCTGGGTTTGGCTGTATTGTGAAAGTATGTAAATCGCCGTTTAGAGTTCGTGTATATGTTATTCCGCCTGTTGCACCTGTCGGCAATACTGGAAATGATGTAATAGTTGCGTTTTGGCTAGAATTTATAGGTGCGGCTGGATTTAGGTTGATTGTTTGTACCGTTGCCGATTGCCGCATTTGGAAAGATACAGTAGAGCCGCTTATTGACAAACTATTGGGTATAAAATTCCAAGTAGCGGGCATAGTTGGAGTAAATGTTGTGTTTTGAAATCTGTCATTGTTTAGGTTGAATGTTACTGTTCTAATTCGATTTACGTTTGGTTGACTAACAGTTGCTGTTCTCGTGGGGGCATTTGTGTTTGGTGCTAGGGTTATTGTGGATTGATTGTTGGCGGCAGGAGCAGTTGACGAAAAATTAGTGCGGTATGTTCCAAAATTGGCTGTAACTGAGGTATTAGTTGTAGGCATTGTAAATTGTATTGAGTTTTGAGAGCCAAAATTGCCTAAATTGGGAGAAGTTGACCAACCTGAAACAAATTGCCCAGAAGGTATGTTTGCAGTTAAACTTATTTGAGAACCGATAGGTAAATGAGCAGAAGTGCGACCACCCACAGTAGCAGAAGGCAAAACACCTGATGTTGCCAAAAATGGACTAAACGTTAAATTAACATTCATAGATGCATTATTGGCATTAACCTGCCCCCTAGTTACGCTTTCAAAACGACCCACATTACTAAAACGCCTACCATCGGGAAGAGTTATCCAAAAATATACATCGGCTGTGTTAAGTCCTGGAAAATAAGCGAACAATTCATTATCAAAATCAAAACCCCAACTAAGAGTAACGGCAGAAGCACCAGCAGTTACAATAAAGTCCTCAGGAGGATTAAACCACCATTGCCTCAGTTCATTTGTTGACCAATTACCCATAGCTATCTCTATAATCGGGTTTGGAGGAAAATTTGCTCCCGTTATCGTTAAATTTGTATATATAGGACCTATGGTATTACGTGGCATAATCCACGGCTGAATAGTCGAATCTGAAACTATCGGCGTTGAGGGTTGAATAGCACTAGGTGTGGTAATGTTTAGTTGTGCAACTAAAGTTGGAATTTCTTGAGTTTGAATAGAAGACGGTGGTGTAGCTTGAATTCCACTAGGCGTAGTATTACTTAAATATGTGCCTAAAGTCGGAATTTCTTGGGCTTGAACATTTATCGGCTGTATATTAATTAAACCCAAAATTAAAATAAAGCACAAATACAAACTAAACTTCCTAATCATGTTTAGTTCTCCTTTCTAAAATAAATACTCTAAATTTTTTGCTTAAATGCTAGGCTTAAATCTTTGCTATTTTAGTGCATTTTAGCCATCGTCCCATTTTATAATAAAACTGTACAATTTATATTTTCCCCTTTCTTTCAATATTTTCAACAAAAAAATACAAGCCGCACATTTCCGCCAAAGCGAAAAAACAAGTTGACAGCTTGTATTAAATATTGTTTTTTTATGGATTGACAAAACAGCAGATTCTAGGCTCTGCTCTGCTCTGCTCTGCTCTGCTCTGCTCTGCTCTGCTCTGCTCTGCTCTGCTCTGCTCTGCTCTGCTCTGCTCTGCTCTGCTCTGCTC
>WRKK01000347.1 GCA_009782245.1 Defluviitaleaceae bacterium
GCTTGCTTGCTTGCTTGCTTGCTTGCTTGCTTGCTTGCTTGCTTGCTTGCTTGCTTGCTTGCTTGCTTGCTTGCTTGCTTGCTTGCTTGCTTGCTTGTAATCTTAGCGTAGCATAAATTAGCAAATTTGTCAATCCTTTCAAGAAAATTTGTTACTATACCAGTATAGCAAAGGGAAAACAGAATGTCAATAGGTTGGGAAAAAATTTTTTTGCGGATAGTGTGCGTTTACTATGGCGGATTTGCGAGATTTGTTGACAAAAGAAATTTTGTAATGATAGAGGAAAGCCCATGACAACGGGGAAACGTCCGCCCGTTTCCCCGTTCCGATTGTACAAAAACCAAAATTCAAAAATTAGCCTATCTGCCAACAGGCAATCTCCCCACACTCTTGAAATCAAACAAAAACTGCGTAACCAAGGCGCTACTAACCGTTATTTCAACACCATGCCTATCGGCAATTTGCTTAGCTATCGCCAAACCTAGCCCCGAACCTTTTTTGTTTTTTTCGGAACGCTGCATATAAAATCTGTCAAAAATGTGGGGCAAATCTTCGGGGGATATGCCGCAACCTTGGTCGCTGATTGTGATAATGGCTCGGTTTTGGCGGTTGGCTAAGTTGATTTTTACCGTGCCGCTTGGTGCGGAAAATTTTATTGCGTTATCCAAAACTATCATAAACATTTGCCGCAACCTGCCATAATCGCCCAAAATACCGCAAAAATCGGCGGCGGTTTCGTCGGTAAAATCTATAAAAATATTTTTTGTAGCCGCCATTTGCTGCATACTGCGAATAACGTCCTGCAAAACGTCCGTTGGGTTAAGCTGCTGCATGGTTATGATAAAATCAGGGTTTTGCAGCTTGCTAAGTTCTAGTAAATCCGCAATAAGCCGCTCTAAATGCACCGTCTCGAACAGCATTTGTTTGTGATATTCCTCAACTTTAGCGGGGTCGCTTACGATGCCGTCGCAAAGTGCCTCCAACGATGCCCGCATTACCGTTACGGGCGTTCGCAGTTCGTGAGAAATGTTGGCGGTAAAATCTTTTCGCAATTTGTCCGTTTTTTGGCTTTCTTTGTTGGCAATATCTAGCTTGATTGCCATGTTGTCCAAAATGTTCGCCAGTTCGCCGACTTCGTCCGCTTGAATTACGCCCGTTTTAGCGGAATAATCCCCGCTGCTGATTTTTAACGCCGCCCGTTTCATTTTGTTTAGCGGCTTTGTAAACTTTGCCGAAAATAATACCGCCAAAATAACCGCCATAATCGCCGCCGTTCCCGTGCTGTAAAACAGCAAATTTGCACCCGTTGCCGTAATTTCGTCTATATCCGATATTTGCGAATGCAACAAAATAACCCCCGCCATTGTGCCGTCTGTCAAAAAAATCGGCGTTGCCGCAGAAATTGTCTGATTATCCAACTGGCGAATTATCGTTGTGCCGTCAAAAGCCGCCAAAATAAACTGCTCTGTGCCTAACGGAATTTCCCCATAAGATAACGTCATCTGCATATGACCATGCCCAAACGTCATTATTTCAAAATTTTCGTCCACAACCCAAATTTCGCCCATCGCCAAACCGTCAACATGAGCCAAATATGCCCTTATATTGTTGATGTTTGCACCCATTCTGCCCATTCCCATGCCCATGCCCATTCCGCCATGCCCATGCCCGTGTCCGCCAGTTGCGGCTGGTGTGCCTACTATTTCGCTTAACGTCTCCGATATTATTTTCACTCGCCGCTCTAGCTCGGCTTTATGCAACGTAACATTATGGGCGGAAAACAGCAAAAAAAACACAACGCTATTAACCAGCGAAAACAGCAAAAACGAGGTGAAAAAATACAATATCAACCGCCGCAAAATTTTATTTTGATTAAGATTTTTAACGCTATTCATTGTGATTACCATTTTCGCCATTTTCGCCATTTTCGCCATTTTTAAGCAGTTCAAATTTATAACCCACGCCCCAAACGGTGCTAACAGCCCAATCTGACGGCGAAACGTCTTCCAATTTTGACCGCAAGCGTTTTATATGAGAATCCACAATGCGGCTATCGCCAAAATAATCGTAGCCCCAAACGCTGTCCAACAGCTGATTGCGCGAAAAAACTTGGTTTTCGTTGCTGGCTAACAAATGCAAAATTTCAACCTCTTTTTTTGTTAGCGAAACTCTTTTTTCGCCTATTTGCACGGTGTATTCCGTTAAATTTATGTTCAAGCTGCCCAAAGTAAAAATGTGCGTGTTTACGGTGTTTGCGGCACGGCGCAAAATGCAGCGTATGCGAGCCATAACTTCGCTGGGTGCAAACGGTTTTACTACATAATCGTCCGCACCAATATCCAGCCCCATAATCTTGTCAAAATCCTCGCCACGGGCAGTTACCATTATAATCGGCACAGTAGAAAACTTGCGAATTTCCCGACAAACGTCAAATCCGTCTTTTTTTGGCATCATAACATCTAAAAGTATCATGTCAAAAGTGGCGGAAAGTGCCATTTTTAAGGCTTGTTCGCCGTCATGTGCCTTTACCACGTTAAAACCCTCTTTTTTAGCATAATCGCTTAACACCGCAACAATTTGCTGGTTGTCATCGGCTATTAGTAAATTTTTCATTGTGGTTTCCTTTCTCAAATTTCAAATAAATCCAACAAACCCAATAAATGTTTTTGCTACACAAAAATTATAGCACATATTTCCATTTTTTTGCAAGGTGTGCTATAATGAAATTAAGGGGGGTTGAGAATATGCAGTTAATCAAAACATTGACCACACAAGCCGTAATTGCGGCATTTTTGCTAGTTATTTTTTTTACAAGCACCGCCGCCGCACCAACTGAACCAAGCGATTTTTTGGCGAACTCTTATGCCGTTTCGTTAAATGTGGAAGATTTAGAAAATGCCTTTAATTTGCTAAACGCCATGGACGGGCTTGTTTTGGGTAGTAGCATGAACGCACAGCACGGTTTTGGTAGCTTAACTCTTGTTGTGGATTCTGCCAACTTTAACAGCGTTTACAGCCAAATTGTTAATATTGGCGAAATTACCAACGTAAACACAAATTCGCAAAACCTATTTATGCGGCTTTCCAACTTGCAAACGGAGCTGGAAATGTTCACAAATGAACAACAGCAAATAATGCAGCTATTGTTAGCCGCCGAAGCTTTGGACGATTTTAGCGTGTTATCACGGCATTTATCCCAAGTTACCGCAAATGTGGAAAACACGCAAACCGCAATAAACAGGCTAAACTTTATGCTAAATACAACCGAGATAAACATATCGATAAACACGCCAACCGCCAACATACAGGCAACTGGCTTTTTTGCCAATGTGTCTAATTCGGTTGGCTATATGTTTGTTGTTTTGGAATTTTTGATTATTGGCATAATATACCTTAGCATTCCCGCCGCTATTTTGGCGGTTTTTGCGGTGCTAATTTTGCGTATACGAAAAAAATTTTTGGGCAAAAACAACAAAAATAACCCGAACAAATTCAACCACACAACGCCGAGAATGTCAACATAAAAATTACAAATTTTGATAGTAAGAGGGATAACCATGAAAAAATATCTGTTGGCTTTAGACCAAGGCACGACAAGTTCACGTGCTATATTGTTCTCAAAAGAGGGGCAAGTAATGGGAATGGCACAAAGGGAATTTACGCAAATTTTCCCGCAATCTGGCTGGGTAGAGCATGATGCCATGGAAATTTGGCAAAGTCAGCTTGCGGTAATAGCGGAAGTACAGGCTAAAACGGGCATAAATGCCGCAGAAATTGCGGCGGCTGGCATAACCAATCAACGAGAAACCACAATAATTTGGAACAAAACAACGGGCAAACCAATTTACAACGCCATAGTTTGGCAATGCAGACGAACCGCCGATTATTGCGAACAGTTGAAAAATCAAGGCTTGACGGCTTTAATAAAAGAAAAAACTGGGCTAAAAATTGATGCGTATTTTTCGGCTACCAAAATTAAGTGGATATTGGATAACGTGCCAAACGCCCGTCAACAAGCCAATGCTGGCGAGCTGCTTTTCGGAACGGTGGACACTTGGCTTTTGTGGCAACTTACAAAAGGGGCAGTTTTCGCCACCGATTACACAAACGCCGCCCGTACAATGCTTTTTAACATTCACACTCTGCAATGGGACTTGGATATATGCGAAAAATTGGATATTCCCATGAACATTTTGCCGAGCGTTAAGCCATCTAGCCACATTTTCGGCGATATTCACGCCGATTTTTTGCAGGATATTTCCAATAAAACAAGTAAGACAAATGAGACAAGCCAACCCGTAAAAATCGCAGGAATAGCTGGCGATCAACACGCCGCATTATTTGGGCAATGCTGCTTTCAGCCTGGAATGATAAAAAACACCTACGGAACAGGCTGTTTTACGCTGTTAAACACAGGCACAACGGCGGTTTATTCCAAAAACGACCTTTTAACCACAATAGCTTGGGGCATTAACAACACCGTAGAATACGCCTTGGAGGGCTCGGTTTTTGTGGCGGGTGCGGCGGTGCAGTGGTTGCGCGACAACTTGCAACTAATACAAACCGCCGAGGATTCCGAAAAATACGCAACACAAGTGGCGGATTCTAACGGCGTTTACGTTGTCCCCGCTTTTGTTGGGCTGGGTGCTCCTTATTGGGACCAGTACGCAAGAGGCACTATAACAGGAATCTCGCGCGGCACAACCAAAAATCACATAATACGGGCAACTTTGGAAAGCATCGCCTACCAAAGCCACGATGTCATAAAGGCAATGGCACAAGATACCAACCAAAATATCCAGCAAATAAAGGTTGACGGCGGCGCTTGCAAAAATAATTTTTTAATGCAGTTTCAGGCGGATATTTTGGATATAAATATTGTCCGTTGCAAAGTTACCGAAAGCACCGCTCTGGGTGCGGTGTTTTTGGCGGGGCTTGCAGTCGGGTTTTACAGCAGCAAAGAAGAAATTTTGCAAAAAATAGAGGTTGACAAAACGTTCACCCCGCAAATGGATAACGAACAGCGGCAAGTTTTATTAAAAGGCTGGGAAAATGCGGTTAAACGCTCGCTTAGCGAGGATTAGTTGGCGTGGTGGTTGCAAAATTTGCCAAACGGCATTTTTTAAGTTATAATCTAAAAATACCAAAAACACTAAAAATATGCTCATTCAACTTAACAAAAAATGCGGGTCAAGGGGCGCGCTCCTTGCGTGGTCCAGGGGCAGCGCCCCACGGTTTTGAAGTTGTTTGAACACAAAAGGAGTTGACTTTATGGCTACAAAAAACTCACTAGGAATAGAATTAGGCTCGACCAGAATAAAAGCCGTTTTGCTAGACGACAAAAAAAACGTGCTGGAAATTGCAAGCTACGATTGGGAAAACCAGTTTGTTGGCGGCTTTTGGACGTACGATTTAGCGGAAGTTTGGGCGGGCGTTAAATCGGTTGTGGCGAAAATCACCCAAAAATTCGCCCCGCAAACCATCGGCTACATGGGATTTTCGGCGATGATGCACGGCTATTTGGCGTTTGACGAAAACGGCGAATTGCTTGTCCCGTTTCGCACGTGGCGAAACTCCAACACCCAAGCGGCTTCCGACATTCTTACAAAAGAATTTAACTTTAATATCCCAAAACGCTACAGCATTGCCCATTTGTACCAGGCTTTTTTGAACGGCGAGGAACATATCGGCAAAGTTAGCTATATTACTACGTTGGCGGGCTATGTGCATTGGCAGCTGACTGGGCAAAAAGTGCTGGGCATCGGCGACGCATCGGGCGTTTTCCCCACTAACCAGCAAACAAAAGAATACGATACAGCAATGTTGGCAAAATTTAACCAATTATCCCAAAAAATTGACAAAATCAACAATTTTGACATCTCAAAAATTTTGCCGAAAATTTTGCTGGCTGGCGAAAATGCGGGAACTTTAACCGAAAAAGGTGCTAATTTGCTAGGTTTGCCGCTTGGTACAAACAACGAAACTGTAAACATCACATTCTGCCCACCCGAGGGCGATGCTGGCACGGGAATGGTCGCAACAAACGCAATAGCACCGCAAACGGGCAACGTTTCCGCAGGAACTTCGGTGTTTGCCATGATTGTGCTAGAAAAGCCGCTGACCAACGTGTATCCCGAAATTGACATTGTAACAACGCCAACGGGCGAATATGTCGCAATGATTCACGCCGACAACTGCACTTCCGATATAAACGCTTGGGTAAACGTTTTTGGCGAATTTGCCGCCGCTATCGGGGACGAAAAAACAGCAAACGACCAAAACAAGCTATTTGAAACGCTGTTCACGCTTGCCGATCAGGGCGATTTGGATTGCGGCGGACTGGTTTCCTATGGTTTCGTTTCTGGGGAAAGCATTGCGGACGTAAAAAACGGCGTGCCGCTGTTTTTGCGGTTGCCTGGCAGTAAATTCAAACTTGCCAACTTTATCCGAGCCCACATTTACGGGGCTTTTGCCGCACTATACTTGGGAATGAAAGTGCTACAAAAAGAAGAAATCCGCATATCTACGCTTGCTGCACATGGCGGAATATTCAAATCTAGCTATTTGCCGCAACGCACTTTGTCGGCGGCAATGCAAGGCGTACCAATCACAGTAACGCCAACCGCTGGCGAGGGCGGTGCTTATGGAATGGCACTATTGGCGGCGTTCGTCCACGAAAAATCCCACAAAACTTTGGAAGATTTTTTGGATAACGTTTTTGAAGAAATGCGGAAAACGCTCAATATTGGAAAAATTGGAAAAATTGCAGAAAAAGCGATAGTTGCAGAAGAGGAAGAAAACGCCGCCTACCAAACATTTATGGAAAATTACACGAAAATGCTAGAAATAGAGAGGAAAGCTGATATATTATGCCAAGAAAGCCAAAAAAACTAGATTTAGAAAGTTTAACGCCGCTAAAGCAAGCTGTATTAGCCGCCAACAAGTTATTAGTGCAATATAATCTGGTAACGCTAACTTGGGGCAACGTCAGCGGAATTGACCGCAAGCAAAATTTAGTGGTAATCAAGCCATCTGGCGTGGAATACGCCGAAATGACCGCCGACGACATGGTTGTGCTAACTTTAGACGGAAATGTGGTTGACAGCAAGCTAAACCCGTCATCGGATACACAAACGCATTTGGAGTTGTACAAAAATTTTCCCAATATTGGCGGCGTTGTGCATACTCATTCAAGGTGGGCGACGGTGTTTTCGCAAATGGGCAAGCCAATAGAACCGCTTGGCACAACCCACGCCGATTACTTTTCCGAAAAAATCCCGTGCACACGCAACATGACAGCCAACGAAGTAGCCGAAAATTACGAGCTAAACACAGGCAAGCTGATTGTGGACACATTCAAGCACAAAAACCCCGATTATTTGCCCGCCGTTTTGGTAAAACACCACGCGCCGTTTGTGTGGGGGGTAAATCCGCAAAAAGCCGTAGAAAACGCTCTTGTTTTGGAAGAAGTGGCACAGATGGCTTATTTTACTGGGCTTGCGGGGAAAGGCCAACAAATAATGCCGCAATATTTGTTGGATAAGCATTTTTTTAGGAAACACGGGGATAATGCCTATTATGGGCAGAAATAATGCGTAATTTGGGGCTTTTTGCATTGTTTTGAATTTTTCGGAATTTTTTGGATAATGTCCCCAAAAAAATATTTTGAAATTTGCAATATTTCACAAATTTTTCTTGACAATTCAAAATATTTAGGTTACAATGGTTGTATACAAAATTTTAACCCCTAGGAGGTTTTTTTATGAAATTGCAATTAGCTTTAGATTTGGTTGACACCAAAGGTGCAATCGAGGTAGTAAAAGAAGTTGGCGAATACGTTGACGTTGTAGAAATTGGTACGCCCGTTATTATCAACGAGGGTCTCCACGCCGTAAAAGCCGTTAAAGATGCGTTTCCTAACATTGACATTTTAGCCGACCTTAAAGTTATGGACGCTGGCGCTTATGAAGTAAGCGTTGCCGCAAAAGCTGGCGCAAGCATTGTTACCATTCTCGCCGCCGCAGAAGACGTTACAATTAAAGGTGCAGTAGCCGAGGCCAAAAAACTAGGCAAGCAAATTTTGGTTGACATGATCGCCGTAAAAGATTTGGCTGGCCGTGCAAAAGAACTGGACGCTTTGGGCGTTGACTACATCTGCGTACATACTGGTTACGATGGACAAGCAGAGGGCGAAAACCCAATGGCGGCTCTTAAAGTTATCAAAGATAACGTTAAAAATTCCAAAACAGCTGTGGCTGGCGGAATTAAGCTAGATACTATCGAATCCGTTGTTGCTGCTAAGCCCGATTTGGTTATCGTGGGCGGCGGCATAACAGGCGCAGACGACAAAGTAGCAGCCGCTAAAAAGTTCAGAGAACTTGTAAAATAGTGGAAAATTTTAATATTATTTTGGCGGAACTTTCCGCCGCAGGAAAAGAACTATCGCAAGCCGATGCTGACCGCCTTTTGCAACATATCCAAAAAGCTAAAAAAGTTTTTGTGGCGGGCGCTGGGCGTACTGGGTTTATGTCCAAATCGTTTTGTATGCGTTTAATGCACATGGGCGTGGATTCCTACGTACTGGGCGAAACCGTTGTATCCAACTTTGAGGCACAAGATTTAATTATTTTAGCATCAGGCTCGGGCGAAACGCAAAGCCTTATCAGCTATGCGAACAAGGCAAAAACTATCGGCGGCACTATAATTGTCGTTACAATAAAGCCAGAATCTAGCCTGGCAAAATTAGCCGATTTTGTAATAAAAATGCCTGGCGCAGTTAAAGATTACTCGCCGTCTTCTAAAGATATACCAACAATACAGCCAATGGGTTCGCTGTTTGAGCAATGTCTACTGCTGTTCTATGATGCCGTTATTTTAGACTTAATGGCAAAAAACAACCTAGACAGCACAAAAATGTACGGCAAACACGCCAATCTGGAATAACATAGAAAATCATAGAAAATTAGAGGACTTTCATGGAAAAAACAAAAAACCTAGTAAATTTTAGAGATCTAGGTGGCTTAAAAAGTGCGGACGGACGAACTGTTCGTCCGCATAAATTACTTAGATCTGGCGAACTTTCGCAGATAACACCCGCAGATGTGCAGTTTTTGCAGGCTCATAACCTAAAATATATAATCGATTTTAGAAGTCAGCACGAAATAGCCAAACAGCCAAACGTTAAAATAGACGGCGTACAATCCTTTGCATTGGACGTTTTGCAGGATTTTACCAAAGGCAACCCCGTAAACCTAGCACAATTTGCCACTATGACAAGCATCGCAGAAATACACGCCAAACTGGAGGAAGTTTATAGGGCGTTTGTTACCACAAAAACCGCCCAACAATGCTACCGCCAATTTTTGGTGCATTTAGCCCAGCTAGACGGCGGAATTTTGTTCCATTGCTCGGCTGGCAAAGATAGAACAGGGTTCGCCGCAATGCTGATATTAACTATTTTGGACGTAAACCCCGCCGATATAATGGCAGATTTTATTAAATCGTCAAAACTTCGCAAAAAGCAAAACGAACTGCTGCTAGAAAACGCCCGCAAAGAGGGGCAAAGTCCCGAAACCCTCGAAGTGTTAGGCAAAATGCTTATAGTGCAGGGTTCATATTTGAATGCCGCAACTTCCACAATCGTCAGCGAATACGGCAGTTTTGACAACTATGTAACAAATATCCTGCACATAACAAACGAACAAATTCAAACAATCAAAAATAAATATCTTGGTTGACATAATTATAGCGAGTGCTTGGCAGGCTACTCGTTATTTTGTTAGATGTAAATCTAGGCTAAATCTAGGCTAAATCTAAGCTAAATCTAAGCTAAATCAAACCTAAAAATCAACCAACCAAAACCTGCCGCATACATCATAATACACCAAGGAGATGATTTCATGTTTTTTACACGCAACACAAACAAATTTAACAAATTCAACAAATTTAACAGGGTAATATCTGTTGCAATATCTGCAATGCTAATATTTGCAATGTTGCCAACACAACTGCAAGCGGCGGCAATACGCTCGCGCACGGTAACTGTGCTTAGGGTTGACGGCCGCAACACCAGCGTTAATCGGCAAAATGGGCAAACTGTGCCAGCCCGCAGAAATTTACGCATTAATAGCGGCTACTCGCTAGAAACTGGCTTGCGGACTAGCGTTTATTTGCGTATGGATATGAACGCCATATTAAAAATGGACAGCGAAAGCGAAATTAGCGTAGATGTAGCCAACAATCTTTTGAACATAACAATAGACAGCGGTAGTGCATCGGTAATCGTGCCAGAGCAAGACCCCGATAGGGAGTTAGTTTTCCAAATAGGAAATGTTGCAATGACTGTTCGTGGCACAATGTTCACAATAGGCTTCGAGGACGATTTTATTTACATAGTAATGCTTGCGGGGCGCGGCGAAATTGACGGTTTTATGCTGGAAGAGGGGCAAACATTAACCGCTTGGTATGCCGACGAAGATTTTACCATAACCGTATCGGGAACCGTGCTAGAACGCTGGTTTGAAGAACGGTTTAACTTAAATTTACTCATAAGTGGGGCTTATCTGGAGGAGTTTAATTATTTTACATTGACCGAAATAGTCAATAATCAGGATTATCTGCTAGAAAACAGCAATTTTATAGACCAAGATATTTTGGACAGAATCCCAGAATTACTAGAAATACAAAGGCCGCCGCAACTGGTGCAAGTTCCGCCGCCGCCTAGCCCTGCACCTTTGCCAGACTTGCCAACCGAAAATGACAATAATTATTACAACGATTACGATTACAATTATACCGAAGATTACACGCCGCCAGCGGAAAATTTACCCGATATTATCCCGCCGACAATAACGCCAACACCAACGCCAGCAATAACGCCAAACCCAACGCCAGCAATAACGCCAAACCCAACGCCAACCGCAACTACAACGCCAACGCCAGACCCAACACCAGACCCAACGCCAAACCCAACACCAGACCCAACACCAGACCCAACACCAGACCCAACACCAGACCCAACACCAGACCCAACGCCAGACCCAACACCAGACCCAACACCAAACCCAACACCAGACCCAACGCCAGACCCAACACCAGACCCAACGCCAGACCCAACACCAGACCCAACACCAGACCCAACGCCAGACCCAACGCCAGACATTACTTTCATACCAGTAGAGAATCAGGGCGATTTTAACCCATTTGACCCAACGGCAAACTACAGACTTATGCAGAATGTAGTAATGCCAGGCGGTTTTGACGGATTTGAGACAGGCACAAACGGTTTTACAGGAATTTTAGACGGCAACGGCTACACTTTGACAATTTCTACTAATTCTGGTCTTTTTGACAGCGTGGGCGAAGTCGGAATTGTTAAAAACCTTACGGTTAGCGGCAATATCAGCAATACTAGTTCTAACGTTTCCATTTTAGGCGGAATTACAAACGTTTTATACGGCACGTTGGAAAATGTTGGATTTGCTGGTAACATAATTGCCACTGGCGAAACTACAATAGGCGGCTTGATTGGCGAAATTCGCAATAACGGTAGCGTTACCCACAGCTTTTTTGACGGAAATATACTATTACAAGACTCTCTTTCTAGCAATGCACCCATTGGCGGAATAGTGGGGCGGGGCGGCAATATTTCTAACAGCCATTCCCGCGGCAGTATACTTCAAAGTGGCTTAGACCCAATGGGCGGCATTATAGGCGGTATTGTGGGCGTTTCTACTGGCAATATAACAAATGTATATTCTACAATGGACATATCGGCAGGAAGTATAGGAGTGGGTAGTTCAAGCGTAGGCGGAATTGTAGGTGCTACCCAATCGGGCACAATTTCTTTTGCTTTTTCTACTGGCGAACTGATAGGCGGACAAAACAGAATTATAGGCGGCATTATCGGCAATTTAGATAATACATTTTCCAGCAACCATAGCAGTTTAATAGCTATTAATGCCAGAATAGAACTTCTAGGATTTCAACCTCCTATTACTAATATACACAGGGTAGCTAGTGGCAACGGCAATAATGGGCTATCTTCCGATACTGTATTCGCTTTTGCGGGGATAAACCTGGAGGGGCTAGACATAGACCCTATTCCACCATCAAGACCTGGCGATGGGCAGCCCGTTTCTAGTGCCGACCTTGCCAGCCAAATTTTTTGGGAAAATTACGTGTCTTGGAACTTTGTGAATGTTTGGGATTGGAATGAAAATGGGCTGCCAACTTTGCGTGGCGTGGGCGGACAAAGCCCACCCGCAGTTGTCCCTACATTGTGGGACTTTATGCCGACATTCTTTGACTTTATCGATATTCCAGAAATACCACCCGCCATTGAAGTAGAATATAATGACCCAATTAAGGAAGAGGACGAGGACGAGGAAATCGAAGAGGAAGACGAAGACAACGAAGAACCCGAAACGGACGAAGAGACTGAAACGGACGAGGAAACCGAAGACGAAACCGAACCCGAGACTGACGAAGAAACTGAAACAGACGAGGAAACCGAAACCGAAGAGGAAACCGAAACGGACGAAGAAACCGAACCCGAAGACGAACCCGAAATAGACGAAGAAACCGAAACGGAAGACGAACCCGAGACTGACGAGGAAACCGAAACAGAAAACGAACCCGAAACGGAAGACGAACCCGAAACAGACGAGGAAACCGAACCCGAAGACGAACCCGAAACAGACGAGGAAACCGAAACAGAAAACGAACCCGAAACGGAAGACGAACCCGAAACAGACGAGGAAACCGAAACCAACGAAGAAACCGAAACAGACGAAGAAACCGAAACCAACGAAGAAACCGAAACCGAAGACGAACCCGAAACAGAAAACGAACCCGAAATCAACGAAGAAACAGAAACCGAAACGGAAGAAGAACCAGCCAAAAAGCCCGAACCCGAACCCGAAACAAACGAACCCGAAGAAACAGACGAAGAAGAACCCGAAGAACCCGAAACAGAAGAAGAAAAAAACGAACCAATGTTGTAGAAATATCAAAACGGGCGGATAATATCAATGTCATTAACTTTAGCTATGTTGTAGAAATGTCGGAACGGGGGGAACGGGCGACCGACCCGCCTGCCGCGGGCAGGGGACGGTCGCCCCTACAATATGCGTCCCCGCCCACCCGTCCCAATAAACCCTACCCCACACAAAACAAATTTTTTATTTGCAAAAACCAAAAAAATTTACTATAATTATTGAGTAGACACTTTCATAATTAATGTTGCTACGTAAATATTGCTGTGTAAAAAAATTGGGAAGAGGGCTTGCAAAATGTTCATAAGTTTGAGAAGTAAACTGATTTTACCCATTGTTATTATCATAATCTTGCTGGTTATGACTATCTTGTTTGTTGTAACAACGGCGGTAAGTTCGCTTGTAGCCGACCTTACAACCGAAAAGTTAGATACTGCTGTTGCGGGGATTCATGCTTATCTTGACGATCTTGAGCGGCGCGTTTTAGCAACTACAACCATTTTAGCCACTAGCACGCAGTTAATTAATTACCTAAATGTTGAAAATTACGATGACAATGCAATTTTTCGCTATATTACTGCACAAAAGGAACTTACTGGTGTGGACGGCATTGTTGTTTCCGATGCCTTTGGCATCTCGGTAGCAAATTCGCACGATCCAGCCTTGGTAGCTGAAGACGTTACAGTTATTTCCACAGCCGCCGCCGCTTTACGGGGCGAAAGTGCTGTTTCTTTTATGGAAACTTCCGTTGTACCCGTTATTTTGGCTAGTTCTGCACCTGTTATTTACGAAGATACAATTATCGGTACAGTTACCGTGTTTTTTGATATTGGCGCATTGGCTTTTGTTGACACCGTTTCCAATATCTTCCGTGCCGATTTTACCGTGTTTTTGAACAATATCTCTGTTGCCTCCACTTTAGTGCACCCCGATACGGGTGATAGAGCCGTTGGTACGCCCGTTGCGGCTCATGTCGCAGATTTTGTTATAGGGCAAGGCGAGGCAATGGATTTAGAATTAGATATTTTTGGCTTGCTCCCCTACTATGCCCATTATTTTCCGCTGCATACTCACTATGGCGATGTTGTAGGAATGATGTTTGTTGGCATATCGCAAGAAGAGGCCCGCGCGGCTAGTATTGCCCTACAGCAAAACCTTGTAATTGTGGGCATTGTTGGTCTTGTAATTGCCATTATTGTAACGCTTGCCACTATTGTACACTCGCTAAAACCCTTGCTGGCACTATCCCAGCTTACTAAAGATGTTTCCTCGGGCAATATAAACATCAACTTTAACACAAAAAATCTGCCAAAAGACGAAATAGGTAACTTAACGCTAGATGTATACGAACTGGTTGACGTTATAAGGCATCTTATTTCTGACCTAAGCCAGCTATCGCACGAATTTACCCAAGTGGGCGATATAGAATACCGCATAAACACCGACAACTACAGCAACTCCTTTAGAGAACTTATGAAAAGCGTAAACGGTATTATCGACTCGCTGGTGGACGATATAGAAACCATTGTTGATGCAAACGCCCGCATGGCAAACGGCGATTTTGACATTGCTGTAAAAGATTTGCCTGGCAAAAAAATGTCGCTAACAAAATCTATACGAGATATAACGTCCAAGCTAAACGAATTGTACGATGCAAGTGCCTCGTTAGCCGAAAGGGTCGCAGTCGGCGAATTTAGCATACATATAGACGAAAGCAAGTTTAGCGGCAAATGGGGCGATTTAGCCAATAAACTGAACAAGCTAATAATATCCGTTGTTGAACCGTTGGCAGATATCGAAGAAAATGTTATTATTATGTCAAAGGGAAATTTTTCGCATTTGGAGGGCAAGTACAGCGGCACATTTAAGGTGCTGCAAGATGCTTGCAACCTTGTAAACGATACAACGCAACTTTATATAGAAGAAATATCCACAACGTTAGATGCAATAGCAAGCGGCGATTTAACCGTTTCGCTTAACCAAGAATATATTGGCTCGTATGCACCGATAGAAACCTCTATAAACACGATATTGCAAAAGTTGAACACAACCTTATCCGAAGTGCAATCGGCAGTAGCACAATTAGCCGACAGTTCGGATCAAATATCGGTTATATCCGCCGACCTTTCGGTGGGTGTTTCCAAACAAACGCAAGCATTAAACGATTTTAGCGATTCTATAGCAATAATCCACGATAAAGCAGAACTAGCCAGCGAAAACGCACTAACCGCCAACAAAAGTTCCGAACTTATTTCGCGCCACATAGCAAGCGGCGGCAAAGCAGTAGAAACCATGGAAACCACCATGAACGACATTAAATTATCCAGCGAAAATATTAGCAAAATTTTGGACGTTATTCGTGATGTAGCGTTTCAAACTAATTTGCTGGCACTAAACGCATCTATCGAGGCGGCTAGGGCGGGTGGGCATGGCAAAGGTTTTTCCGTTGTAGCCGAAGAAGTACGCAGCTTGGCAAGCAAAAGCCAAAAATCCACCGCCGAAACAACCCAAATAGTGGAAGAAGATATATTACACGTAAACGAGGGGCTAAAAACCACAAACAGCGTTGTAGAATCTTTTGAAACAATAACGCAAGCCGTCAGCAAAATATCCAGCCTTATTCACGATATTACCCAAATATCTGACGAACAGCTGCAATCCATTTACAACGTAAACGCCACCGTATCGCAAATTAAAAATGTTGTCTCGGATATTTCCACTACAGCGGAACAAGCGGCAAACGCATCAGAACGCCTTAACACCCAAGCAGACTTGCTAGAAGAGCAACTTTCGTACTTCAAAACTACTATGTAGATTGCGCGATAACTGCAAAACCGTGGGGCTCTGCCCCACACCCCGCAAGGGCTCTGCCCCTTGACCCCGCAAGGAGCGCGCCCCTTGACCCGCTAAAAGGAGGTTTTACTTATGACGACCATGAATTTTACAGTTGACGACGACATAAAGCAAGCTATGCCGTTTAACATTCCGCTAGAAACATCGGAAATATCAACAGAATACGAATACGAAGACGACGATGACGACGCATATTTTACGCCAGAAATAATAGCAAGAATACAAAAATCCGTTGCACAAGCAGAACGTGGCGAAGGTGTTTTTTTTACTACTGAAGAGTTTATGGAAATAGCAGAAAACGGGCTATCCCAAGAATTTATTGACTTTTGGGAAAATAGCAAGACATTGGAAGTATCGGAAGTACCAGAAACATCAGAAATATCAACAGAATACGAAGACGATGACGAAGAAGACGACGCATATTTTACGCCAGAAATAGTAGCAAGAATACAAAAATCCGTTGCACAAGCAGAACGTGGCGAAACTATATTTTTTACAATGGACGAATTAATAGCAATGGAAACGGGGGAAGTTCCCCAGCGGGCTATTGATTTTTTGGCAAAGTATGAAGAAAAACGTGCTTAATATGCGAATGTAGAATGTAGCAGGAACATTACAACAATAAATAACGGAGGGGAATTACTATGCAAAAAACAATTTTAGTAGTAGACGACAGCAACACAAACCTGCTTAAGGTTCGCGAGGTACTTCACGATAAGTATAAAGTTGTTACTCTTTCCTCGGCAACAAAAATGTTTAGTTTTTTAGCCAAAATTAAACCCGATTTGATTATACTAGATATAGAAATGCCAGATATGAACGGGCTAGATGCAGCAAGAATTTTGAAATCCCCTAGCGGCAACAATAAAAACAAAAATATCCCCATTATATTCCTAACCGCTACGTACAATGCCGAACGTGAAAAACTTGCAACAACTATCGGTGCGGCAAATTTTGTTATAAAGCCGTTTACACCAGAAATACTATTAGAAAAAATTGCAAATGCAATAAATAATGCGTAACGTACCCCAGCAAAATCAGCAATTACATCGTACTCGTACATAATTTTTTACGCATCAACAAAAGGGAGGTTTATTTATGAAAAAAACAATTCTTATAGTGGACGATAACAATACAAATTTGCACACTGCTAGAGAAGCTCTGTCGGACGAATACAGGGTTGTTACACTAGATTCAGCTAACAAAATGTTCATATTTCTGGAAAAAGTTGAGCCAGATTTAATTTTGTTGGATATAGAAATGCCAGAAATTGACGGAATAAAAGCGTTAAAAATGCTAAAATCAGACGATCTGCACAAGGATATTCCAGTTATGTTTTTAACTGTTATGCGCAACCCCGCAATAGAGGCGCAGGCTTTTAATATGGGCGTTGTGGATTTTATAACTAAACCGTTTTCTAAACTGGTTTTGCTTAACAGGATAAAAAATCACCTTAATATAGGCGAACTTATCCGCAAAGATGTTATTCAGCGGCAAAACGAACAATTTGAACGCCAAGCAACTTTTTTCCGCCGCTTGAATAACGGCACAATTTCCGTGCTGGCAAACGTCATAGAAAGCCGCGACGAAGCCAAAATTGGGCACGTTGAACGAATATCCAATTATGCCGAAATTTTAGCCAACGCAATGTTTACCCACGAAAATTACTCGGATATGCGAAACCGCATATCTAATGTGGGTTCTTTTGTATCGGCTGCCAGATTGCACGATATTGGCAAAGTAGTTGTGCCAGAATCTGTGCTAAATAAACCAGGCGAACTAACGCCCGAAGAATTTGAACAAATAAAACATCACACAATAGCTGGCGAAAAAATAATCGACCAATTAATCAACGCAACGGGCAACGTGAATTTTTTGCATAACGCAAAAATTGTCGCACTTTCGCACCACGAACGCTGGGACGGCACGGGCTATCCCAACCAACTAGTTGGGCACAAAATTCCTGTGCAAGGCCGCATTATTGCCTTGGTGGACACCTACGATGCAATAACCTCGGAACGCCCATACAGATCCGCCGTTACCCACGAAAGAGCCGTCGAAATTATCATGGAAAGCAAAGGCACACAATTTGACCCAACTATAGCTGAAATATTTTACGAAATACATCACCAGTTTAGGACGATAAACGAAAGTTACGTTTAATACGTTTAAGAAAATAAATTATACCACTACTAAATCGGAACGGGCAAACGGACGGGCGGCTTTTTGTAGGGGCGACCGTCCCCTGCCTGTCCGCCGACGGCGGACCGACAGTTATTACAAAACAGAAAGGGGCAAAAATATTGTTTATAACAGTAAAAAACGAATTAGGGGCTGTTACCATCGATAAGGAAGTTTTGGCGAAAATAGCTGGGCTTGCCGCAATGGATTGCTATGGAATTGTTGGCATGGCGGCAAAAAATGTTAAGGACGGTTTGGTGTATCTGCTGAAAAAAGAACGTATAACAAAGGGCGTACGCCTATCCATGGATAAAACTAGCCTAAAAATAAACCTGCACATAATCGTAGAATACGGCACAAATATTACCGCAATAGCCGAAACGCTTAAAAGCAACGTTAAATACAAAGTTGAAGAACAATCGGGGCTATCCGTTGGTCAAGTTAATGTATTTATCGAGGGCGTTCGCATAAATAAACCGAAGAGGAGGCGAGGTTAGCTTGGCTTTAACCAATGTAAACAACAATATACGCATAGATGGCACAATATTAAGAAGAATGATAATCTGCGGCGCAAACAACGTAACACGCCACAGCACCGAACTAGATGCACTAAACGTTTTTCCTGTGCCAGACGGCGATACTGGGCTTAATATGTCGTATACCGTGCAAGCGGCAGCCCGTGAAACCGAAAAATTAACCACCCAAAATGTATACGACATAGCAAAAGCGGCATCTAACGGTGCTTTGCGAGGGGCCCGCGGAAATTCGGGCGTTATACTTTCGCAACTATTTAGAGGTTTCGCTAAGGGGCTAGAGGGCGTAACAACAGCAACGTGCAAAGATTTAACCCGTGCATTAACAGAATCCGCTAAAATGGCGTATCGTGCCGTTATGAAACCCAAAGAGGGCACTATTCTAACAATCGCAAAAGCACACGCAGAATACGCCAAAAACCACGCTGGCACTACTATCTCGGAGGGCTTGAAAGCCGTTATAAAAGGCGGCTATGTTGTGTTGGAGCAAACTCCGCAAATGCTGCCAGAACTAAAACACGCTGGCGTTGTGGATTCTGGCGGAAAAGGGCTTATTTACTTTATGGAGGGCGCGTTGGAGGGCTTGTTTGCCGAAACAACCCCAGCCGTGGAAACTATCGGTGCCGCCGCTAATCCGTCCGCCAGTCCGCCGCAAAACCACGCCGCAACCGCTTTCGCTACCGAAGATATAAAGTTTGGCTACTGTACCGAGTTTCTTATCGATGCCGAAAAACCGTTTTCCGACAAGGTTGAAAAAAATATTACCAAATTTTTAATGGCTCACGGCGATTCGGTGGTGGTTGTTTGCGATGACCTTATTATGAAGATTCACGTGCACACCAA